>NZ_DASYZI010000208.1:0-8885 GCF_035946395.1 Actinocrinis sp. | reverse complement strand
CCGGCCTTGGCCGAGCCGTTCCCGTTCGCCGAGTCGCGCACCCGCGCCAGCGTCAGGTGGGGCCGGAACGGACGCTCGTCCACCTTGATGTGACAGCGCCGGGCGACGCCGTTCACCGACTCGGCGAGCCTGCCGAGCCGGTCGCGTTCGCCCTGGACCCCGGTCCACAGCGTGCGCCCGCCGAAGTGGCCGCCTCCCGCCAGGGCGAGCTCCATCGGGGTGTTGCGTGCGGCCGCGCGGCCGAGCCGGTCCTTGAGGTCGTCCAGCGCGTCCTCGGCCACTTCGCCGAAGAACGCCAGGGTGACGTGCCAAGTATCCGGACGGCACCAGCGCAGCCGGGGGTTGTCATGCGGCAGGGTGGTCAGTGCGGCGCGTAGTTCCAACACGACGGGGCGCGGCGGGATCACCGCGACGAACAGCCGCATCGAGACCTCCGGTCAAGGGCCCTCTTCGAACATAACCGGGACGGCGGCTCAGGATCGGCCGACGCGCAACGGCGGTCGAGCCTACAACCGCCCCAAGGTCCCGGTTAAGTTCCAAGAGCCGTCAGGCACGCGCCACTGGCGACGGTGCCACTCGACCCATCATGCGGTACGCGGCACCACTGCGACGTGCGGGCGGCGGGTCACACTGGCCAGAATTCTCTGATCGGTGCGCCAGGCGAGCACGTACGCCGCGCTGATCGCGCAGAGCGCGGTGGCCACGCCGCAGAACGCCAGTGTCCAGCGTACTCCGACCAGACCGGCCATCCAGCCGACCAGCGGCGAGCCGATCGGAGTGCCGCCCATGAATACGAGCAGGTAGACACCCATCACCCGGCCGCGCAACTGCGGTACCACAGTGGTCTGAATGACCGAGTTCGCCGTCGTGGCCACAGTCAGCGCGGCGATGCCCGTGAGCAGAAGCAGCACGGCGAACGTGGCGAAATCCGGCATCATGGCGCTGATTACTTCTAAGGCACCGAATGCCAGCGCACCGCCCAGGATGACACGTATCCGAGAGGTTCCGCGGCGGGCCGCGAGCAGCGCGCCGGTCAGCGAACCGACGGCCATGATCGCGGACAGCAGCCCGTAGGCGGACGCGCCGGAGTGGAAGACCCGGGTGGTGAACAGCGGCAGCAGAACCGGGAAGTTGAGCCCGAAGGTCCCGAACACCAGCACGGTGGCGAGCACGGCGAGCAGGTCGGGGCGGGTGCGCAGATAGCGGAAACCCTCGATCTGCTGGCCGCGGCGCCGCTCGATCCGCTTGGCGGGTAGCAGCTCGCGCGGCCGGATCGCGGCGATGCCGGTGACCACCGCGACGTACGAGACCGCGTTGATGAGGAACACCCAGCCGCTGCCGGCCACCTCGGAGCTGAACAGGCCGATCATCACACCGGCAACCGCCGGACCGACGACCCGGCCGAGATTGAAGTTCGCCGAGTTGAGCGAGACGGCGTTCTGCAACTGCTCCGGGCCGACCATCTCGACCACGAAGGACTGGCGTGCCGGAGTGTCGAGCGCGGCGACCGCGCCGAGGGCGAGGGCGAACAGGTAGATCTGCCAGACCGTCACCACCCCGGTGACCGTGAGCAGACCGAGCGCCAAGGCGAGGACGCCCATGGCGCTCTGCGTGATGATCAGCATGATGCGCTTGCGGTAGCGGTCGGCCAGCGCACCGCCCCAGACCGAGAGCAGCAGGATCGGCAGGAACTGGAGCGCTGAGACCACACCGAGCGCGATGCCGCTGTGGGTCAGCGCCAGCACCAGCCAGTCCTGAGCGATGCGTTGCATCCAGCTGCCGGTGTTGGAGACGAGTTGCCCTGCAAAGAAGAGCCGGTAGTTGCGGTTGCTGAGCGATCGGAACGTGGATTTCAGGGCGCTTTGCGCGCTCAAGGGCAACCCCCTCGGTCGGTGCGGTGGTGAGCCTACCTCATTAGATACGCTAATGAGAAACAGGTTATTCCGTACTTCGGTCCTTACATCCCCGAGTTCACGGATCCGCACGGCGGGGTTGTCGATTCGGCGGCATGCTGTTCGTCGGAAGGGTGTCGGAACCGCTCCGAGGTGAAAGGACACCAGCATGGCCGAGTACATGATCCTGATTTTCGACGACGAGGCGACATGGGCCGCCGCTGCGCAGGATGAGTTCGACCGGATGCTGACCGCGCACAACCGCTTCGCGGAGCAGGTGGTCGAGCTCGGCGGCAAGATCGTGAGCGGCCACGCGCTCCAGCCGAGCCCGACCGCCACGAGCATCCGCGGCGACGTGGTCACCGACGGGCCGTTCGCCGAGACCAAGGAGGCGCTCGGCGGCTACTACCTGGTCGAGGCCGAGGACCTGGACAAGGCGCTGGCCATAGGCAAGCTGGTGCCGGTGCTCAACGGCGGCGTCGAGGTCCGGCCGATCATGGTCTTCTAGGCGCTCTGCCGCCGGGACCGCAGCGATGTCTGAAGCACGACGACGTCTGAAGCACAGTGATGTCTGAGCACGCGATGCCTGAACCACAGGGTGCCGCGGACGAGGTGCGGTCGGCCGTGGCGGACGCGCACCGTCGCGAATGGGCCTTCGTGCTCGCCGCGACGGTGCGTGTCGCCGGGGATCTCGATCTGGCCGAGGAGTGCGTACAGGACGCCTACCTGGCGGCGCTCGACGCGTGGACCCGGCAGGGCGTGCCGAACAGTCCCGGCGCCTGGCTGACGACCACGGCCCGCCGCCGGGCGCTGGACCTCTATCGGCGCCAGCAGGCGCTGCGCAACAAGCTGCCGCTGCTGGTCGAGCCGGAGCCGAGCCACGGCGCGCTGGACGACGAACTCGACAGCGAGTTCGTCGGGCGGTTCGGGGACGGCGGCGCGATCCCGGACGACCGGCTGCGCCTGGTGTTCACCTGCTGCCACCCGGCGCTCGGCGTCGAGGCGCAGATCGCGCTGACCCTCAGGCTGGTCTGCGGCCTGACGACCCGGCAGATCGCGGACGCCTTCCTGGTCTCCGAGGCGACGATGGCCGCGCGGGTCACCCGGGCCAAGAAGAAGATCGCCGCGGCCCGCATCCCGTACCGGGTGCCCGAGACGAACGAGCTGCCGGACCGGCTGCGCGCCGTGCTCTCGGTGGTGCACCTGGTCTATACGACCGGGCATACGGATCCCACGGGCGCCGAACTGATGCAGCGTGAGCTGGCGCAACGCGCGATCGACCTGGCGCGGATGCTGCTCAAGCTGATGCCCGACGAGCGCGAGGTGCGCGGCCTGCTGGCGCTGCTGCTGCTCACCGACGCGCGCGAGAAGGCCCGTACCGACGCGGCCGGACGGCTGGTCCTGCTCGAAGACCAGGACCGGACGCTGTGGAATCAGGAGCAGATCAAGGAGGGTTCGTTCCTGGTCACTGAGGCGCTGCGCGGCGGGCAGCCGGGCAGGTACGCCCTTCAGGCAGCGATCGCCGCCCTGCACAGCGAAGCGCCCACGTATTCGGGCACGGATTGGCCGCAGATCGTGCGCCTTTACGACGTGCTCATGTGCGTATGGCCATCCTCGGTAGTCGCTCTCAATCGTGCTGCCGCGTGTGCGATGGCTGACGGGCCGGAGGCAGGGCTCGCCGAGATCGCGGAGTTGGAGCGGCACTTGGACGACAAGCGCGACACGAGCCTCGCCGGCTACCGGTACCTGCCCGCGGCGAAGGCCGATCTCCTGCGCCGCCTCGGTCGCAGGGACGAGGCGGCGCAGGCCTACCAAGAGGCACTGGCGCTGACCGAAGGTGCCGTGGAACGGGAGTTCATCCTGCGCAGGCTTGCCGGGCTAGGCTGACCGCCGTGACAGTTCCCCGTGACCAGCGCGGCCAGGAGGCGGTGCCGGATCGGTCCGCCGACAGATCGTCCGCGTCCCGGTCCCCCGGCGCGGACGGCACCGAGGCGGCACGGCTCGAACTGGAGCCGATGGAGGTCGACCTGGTGCGGATCGTGGGGATCGGCACGATCCTGTTCGCGATGGCCTTTTTGATCCTTATTCCCATGCGTGCCTCGCTGGAGCGCGACGGGCACGGACGCTGGCCGTGGATCGCTCTTTCGGGTGCCCTACTGGGGCTGTTGGGCCTGCTTTACGTACGTCGCCGTGCGCAAAGGATGTCCAAAGTCAACGCAGAGTAGTCGCCTGATCGCGCCAATGTCCATATACTGACCGGTGTGCAATCACCACGCTCCGCAGCGAACGAGTCAAGGACGGGCGCCATGATGGCACTGTGCCCAGACTGCGACGGGCAGGGCCGCACCATCGTGACCTTCGGGTTGCTGCGTGGCGCCGCAGGGCGCGCGTCACGGGTGACGGAGACAGTGGCTCTGCGCGAATGCGCCGTGTGCAACGGCATAGGGTGGTACGACCCCACACACGGTAGATAGCCGTTAAATACCTGTTCAGTCGCAGATACAGATAGCTGCTCAGCGCGGCTGACGGCCGCCTGGACAAACCCTGGGCCTCACGAGTGGCCGAACGCGGCCTCGTCGTCGACGTCGAGATCCACGTCGTCCGCGTCACCTGCGCCGCCGCCATGCGCCGGTTCGACGGGCATCGAGCCTTCAGGGCGGAATCGCACGTTATCGAACGCGTACTCGTCCACGATCGGTTCGCCCAACTCGGCGGCGTCGGGCACCACGGCGGCCTCCGAGTGCCCGCCGCAGCCGAAGTCCAGCGCGACGACGTGGCCGTCGGCCGGCGAGTACTCGTTCGCGCACACGCCGAAGACCTGGCTCAGCGTGCCGCGCAACGTGGTCAGGAAGCCGCAGGTCGCGCAGCTCGCCGGGGCGGCCTGCGCCATCGCCGTGGCCCGGCCGAAGGACTCGTTCCAGCGGTCGGCGGCGCTCTGGCGGCCGATCAGCGACAGCACCCGGGTGCGGCCGAGGCCGAGTTCGAACGCGATCAGCGGCAGGCTGTCACGCTGCGGGTCCGCGGGAGGAGCGTCGCCCGCCGGGATGGGCGCCGGGTCGCGCAGCGGCTTGGGCTCGTCGTCGGCGGCGCCGGTGTAGCCCGGTTCCAGCCGCGGGTCGTCCGCGGCGGTGGGCAGCAGGTCGCCGATGCCGATGTCGCCGGGCTGGATCCGCTCGCTCCACGGCAGCCAGCGCGGCGCGAGGATCGCGCCGTCGCCGGGCAGCAGCACCGTCTCGTCCACGGTGACCTGCTTCGAGCGCGAGGCCCGGGTCACCGTGACCGCCCAGCGCCAGCCGACGTAGCCGCGTTCTCGCGCGGCGAAGTAATGGGTGACGATCCGTTCGCCGTCCGGGACCGCGCCCAGATGCTCGCCGACGCGCCCGTTGCCGGCCACATCCTCGGCGGCGGCGAAGGCGAGATCGGCCGCCTCGGCGCAGGCCGAGTCCAGCACTGGGGTCCGGGTCGGCCGGGTCCGGGTCGTCGCGCTCACGATGTCGATGTTAGTCGTTCCTGGATGCCTCTGGAGGTCGCGAGACAATCAAGGCGTCAGCGCGCGAGGATAGGCTCGTGAGCATTGGTAGGCGGAGCTCTCGCGGTCATGGGGTGGGGCAGTCCTCGGAGTCGATAGGACTCGGGGTTACGAGGCTGGCCGCCGAGTCCTCCTCGCCGCAATACGAGCCGATAAGAGACAGCGGGCCTGAAATGCATGGGCTGGAGAAGACGGCCGCGTTCGGCACGCCCGATGACGTCCCGACAGTCATGACTACTCCAGGGCTGGACGCCACACGCGTCGGACCACCGGACCACGACGACGCGTTACAACGAGGCTGGCGAGTGTTCAGACGCTCGGCGGGACGCGGAATGGATGCGGCAGACGCCGTTTACGGGCGCATCCAGCACGTCACGCACGCGGACGGTGCGGGTGAGTCGGGTCTCGCACACGTCCTGGAGATGGGCGCGGTCATCAACGCCGGCGACCTGCTCGTCACGCTGGCGCTGGCCAATTCGCTGTTCTTCTCGGTGCAGCCGAACGAGGCCCGCTCGAAGGTCGCGCTCTACCTGCTGATCACGATGGTCCCGTTCACGCTGCTCGCGCCGCTGATCGGCCCGCTGCTCGATCGGCTGCGCGGCGGCCGCCGGTTCGCGATGGCAGTGACCGCGCTGATTCGTGCGCTGCTCTGCCTGGTGATGGCGAAGACGATCGGCGGCGGTGGATTGGCGCTGTATCCGGCGGCCTTCGGCCTGCTTCTCGCCTCGAAGGCGTACGGCGTCAGCCGCGCCGCTGTGATCCCGCGCGTACTGCCACGGGGCACCACGCTGGTGCGGGCGAACTCCCGGATCTCGATGACGGCTCTCGCATCGACCGCCGTGGCAACGCCGATCGGCGCCGGGCTCGGGGTGATCGGACCGCAGTGGACGCTCGGCTTCGCCGCGCTGATCTTCTTCCTCGGCACCTGGCTGGCGATCCGGCTGCCCAAGGTCGTCGACTCGGACGAGGGCGAGCTCAAGGCGCAACTGCGCAAGCGCGACCGCGGACCCGACGCCACGGTCGCCGAGTCGATGCCGAATCGCCGCCTGCGCTCGGTCGGCCCCTCGGTGCTGCTCGCTCTGCGGGCCACCGCCACGCTGCGCGCCTTCTCCGGCTTCCTGAGCCTGTTCATGGCGTTCCTGGTGCGCAGCCACCCCATCGGCGGGCTGAAGAACCTGACCGCGGTCGGCGTGTTCGCGGCGGCGGTCTTCGCCGGCAGCGCCATGGGGTCGTTCCTCGGCGCCTGGCTCAAGAGTCGCGCGCCCGAGGCCATCATCACCTCGGCGGTGGCGCTGGCGTCGGTGACCGCGATCGTCGCGGCGTTCTTCTACGGCCTGCCGATGGTGCTGGTGCTGGCCGCGGTCGCCGGGCTGGCCCCGTCGCTGGCGAAGCTCTCGCTCGACGCGCTGCTTCAGCGCGACACCCTGGAGCGGGTGCGCACGTCGGCCTTTGCCAGATCGGAGACGCTGCTGCAACTCGCGTGGGTGCTCGGCGGCGGCATCGGCCTGGCGATGCCCTCCAGCGGGGTGTTCGGCGTCAGCATCGGAGCGGTGGGGTTGAGCGTCATGGCGCTGCTGACCGCGAAGGCGTGGTACGACCTGCGTTGGTTGCCGGCCGCTTCACACGCGGCGTCCTGACGGTGCGTCTGAATGGGCGTCTGACTGTGCATCGGATCCTTGTCATCACCGCGGTCGAGGCCGAACGGACCGCATTCGAGCGTGGGCTGCCCGAGGAGTCGCGCAAGGCATGCAGCGTGGTCGCCGGAGGCGTAGGCGCGGCGGCTGCCGCTGCGGCGACCGCAGCGACGCTGGTCCGCGCCCAGTACGACGGCGCGCCGTACGACGTGGTGGTCAGCGCGGGGATCGGCGGAGCGTTCCCGCACGCCGCGCAGCTCGGCGACCTGCTGATCGCCGAGCGGATCATCGCGGCGGACCTCGGCGCGGACACGCCGGAGGGCTTCCTGTCCGTCGACGAGCTCGGATTCGGCACGACGGCGTACCCTGCGGTCCCCTTGGCGCCCATGAAGCTTGAGGCCGTGCGCGGCGACCTGCTCACAGTGAACATGGTGAGCGGCGACCTGCTCACGGTGAACACCGTGACGGGTACCGCCGAGCAGGCTGCCCGGCTGCGTGCGCGCCACCCGGGCGCGGTCGGCGAGGCGATGGAGGGCTACGGTGTTGCCGTGGCCGCCGCGCATTTCGGCCTGCCGGTCGCCGAAGTGCGCGCGGTGTCGAACCTGATCGGACCGCGCGACCGCGGCGCCTGGCGGATCGGCGAGGCGCTGGCGACGCTCACCGCCGCAGCGGCGGCGATCGTGGAGGGACTGGTGCAGTGAACTCGCAGACGCTGACGATCGCGTACTCGCCGTGCCCGAATGACACCTTCGTCTTCCACGCCTGGTCGCATGGCCTGCTTGAGGGCGCGCCGCCGATCGACGTTACTCACGCCGACATCGACGTGACCAACAACCTGGTCCGTGACGGTGGCTTGGACGTGATGAAGATCTCGTACGCGGCGCTGCCGGAGGCACTGGCGACATACCGGTTGCTGCCGTGTGGCGGCGCGCTGGGGCGAGGCTGCGGGCCCTTGGTCCTGACCCGGCCAGACTCGGCGACCGGAGCCTCATCTGCCAGTGCCACATCTGCCAGTACCTCACCAGAACACGGTGCCTTATCCGGAAGGACCGTTGCGGTACCCAGCCTGAAGTCGACGGCATACCTGCTCTTTCAGCGCTGGGCTGAGGATCAGGTGCCCGGGGGCGTCGGCGAGATCCGGGTGCTGCCCTTCCACGAGATCATGCCCGCGGTCCGTGACGGCGCCGTGGACGCCGGACTGGTGATCCACGAGGCACGCTTCACGTACCCGAACTTCGGTCTGGATTGCCAGGTCGATCTCGGCGACTGGTGGGAGGGCGTCACCGGCGCGCCGATCCCGCTCGGCGCGATCGTGGCCCGCCGGTCACTCGGCGAGTCGCGAATCGCCGAGATCACCCGGGCGATCCGCGACTCGGTGGATTACGCCTTCGCGAACCCCGAGGCGTCCCGCGACTATGTCATGCGGATGGCGCAGGAGCTCGACCCCGGGGTGGCGAAGGCGCACATCGCGCTCTACGTGAACGAATTCACCCGCGACCTCGGGCCGGAGGGGTTCGCGGCCGTGCGACGCCTCTTGGGCGTCGACGAGGTAGATGAAGGGGTTCTTGAGGCTCAGACAGCGTAACGCGCCTCTACGCGTCTGACAGGCGTTACGCGTCCAGTTGGTCGGCGACCGCACGCAGCAGCTTGGCGACCTTCTGAGCCGCGTCCTTGTCCGGGTACTTGCCGCGCCGCAGCGTGTTCGACGTATGGTCGAGCACCTTGATGACGTCCTCGACGATGACCACGAGTTCGTCGGCGGGCTTGCGCACCGCGGCGGCCACGGACGGCCGCGCGTCCAGAAGGTGCAGGTTCAGCGCGCTCTCGCCG
>NZ_DASYZI010000207.1:0-3779 GCF_035946395.1 Actinocrinis sp. | reverse complement strand
CGGTCGGCCGCGAGCAGGTCGCGGAAGTCCGGCTGGCCCAGTTCGAGCACGGCGTCGAAGGTGCGCACCAGGTCGGGGAAGCGGCGCCGGTCCGCCTCGGCGACCCCGAGGATCGTGCCGATCACCTCGGCGGGCAGCGGGACGGCGAACTCGGCGGCGAAGTCGACCGGCTCGCCGTCTGCGCCGAGACGAGCCAGCCGGTCCAGGTGCTTGCGCGTGGAGAGCTCGATCGCCGGCTCGTTATGCGCGACCCGGCGCGCGTTGAGCGCCTGGCTGAACGGGCGGCGCATCCGGGCGTGCGCTTCGGGCGGGGCGTTGAACACCGAGCGCTGCATCACGCGCAGCACGGCGTGCCGGCGCCAGCCGGTCCCCGACCGGTCAAGGAACGCCGCGTCCAGGACTCGGAAGACCGGGTCGCGCAGCACCTGGCCGACCGCCTCGTAGCCGAACACGACGGCCGCGTGCTTGTCGTCGGGCCCGAGGGCGGCGGCCTGGCCGAGGCGGTGCAACTCGGCATAGTAGGGCGCAGGATTGCTGCGGCCTGCGGCCTGTAGCAACGGCACCAGCGAGGCAGTCGGGATCATGATCGGGCCTTCAGGTTCGTGGTGGCGGTCTCGGCCGGTCGGCGCGACGTGTCGGTCAGCCGTCCGCGCAGCCGTCTTGCCGCGCCATCCACCGGCACGGCGACGCGGGGCGCAGGTCGGTCCAGGACCTCGTCGATGTGCTCGCCGCACTCGGCCTCGGTGCCAGTGAAGCCTGCGTGTCGCCAGGCGGCCGGCGGCTCGCGGTCGGCCGACCACGGCGAGTGCTGCTCCCCGTCGTTCAGCATGACGCGTCGCAGCTGTCCGGAACCCGTCTCGGACATCGCCCGTCCCGCTCAGTCGGCCGCGGCGACCAGCCGCTGGCGCATCAGGAACTTACGGACCTTACCGGTCGGGCCGACCAGGAGGTCATCGTCGGAGACCGACATCACCCGGCACTGCACCCGGTCTGCCGCCGACCCGAGCGCCGCGAGGACCGCGTGGTGCCGGTCGGCGTCCGGATCGGCGTCGGCGGCCAGCAGGAGCAACACGTCGGCCGTCGGCGCGCCGTCCGGGCCGCGGCCGGCGACCACGGTGCAGTCGCGCACGTCGGGGCACCGTTTGAGGATGCGCTCCTCGGTCAGCGCGGTGTAGAGCCACTCGCCGCCGCCCAGATCGACCGCGTCGCTGGCTCGGTCGACGTGGTAGTACAGGCCTTCCCCGTCCCGATACATCAGGTCGCCGGTGAGGTAGTAGCCGTTCAGGCGGCTGCGATACGTGGACGGCGAGTCGTTCCAGTAGCCCGGGGCCAGCGTCGGCGACCTGAGCGCGGCCTGCCCGACCGCCCCGTCCGGCACCTCCCGGCCGGTGGCCGGGTCCAGCAGCTTGATCTCGGCGAACGGGAAGGTGCGCCCGACGCAGCGCTCGTACTTCTCGCTGCCGAGCTGATGGGTCATGAAGAAGGCGCTGTGCCCCATCTCGGTCGAGCCGAGCGAGTCGATGAACTTCGAGCCGGGCACCAGGCGCGACCCTTCGGCGGTCGGCTCCCGGTGGCTGCCGACCGCGACCAAGCGGCGGATGTGCGTCTCATGCGCGCAGTCGCCGGTGTTGAACCAGTTGCGCACCGAGGACATATCTCGCGCGCCCAGGTCGAAGCGGGCCATCTCGGCCCAGGTGACCGCGAAGCCGAACACCCCCGTCGGCCGCCAGCGCTCGATCGCGTCCAGCACGGCCTCGGCGCCGTCGCGGGACGAGCCGCCCTGCGCCGACAGGCAGAACAGTTCGTAGCCGTTGCACAGCGCCTGGTTGATCGTGATCAGCCCGGCGGCATGTGCGGCCGGCAGTGCGGACAGCTCGCGCACGTGTCCGTAAGGCCGCGGCTCGGTTAGCCGGACCGCGCGGATCGCCGCGAACAGGCTGTGGTGCGAGTGCACGACCGCGGCCGGCACCCGCGTCGTGCCGGAGGAGTGGGTGATCGCGACCGGGTCGTCGCCGGTGTGGCGGAAGTGCTCCGGCGCGCCCTGCGGGTCACCGGTGCCGGTCTCGGCGGCGTCGCCGAGGACCGGCGCGCCGAGGTCCGACCGCGCGACCTGCGCGTGGGCCGCATCCGTGACGACCCCGGAGCACCGCAGCCGCTGGATGTACGTGACGGCGACGTCGAGCGGCATGTTGCCGTTCATCAGCGCCGGGATCGCGCCGAGGCGGCAGAGGGCGAAGAAGTTCAGGAACACGTCGGCGGCGTCGGTGACGTACAGCGCGACCGGGTCGCGCCGGCCGATGCCCTTGGCGCGGAACCAGTCGGCGCGGGCAGCGGCCAGCCGGGTCAGGTCACGCAGCGACAGCAGCGTGAAGGGTGCGAAGCCGTCGACCGGTGTGTCGAAGGCGACGCGCGGTTCGTCGAGGTCGGCGCCGTGCTCGGCCAAGCGCAGCAGGACGTTTCCGGCGCCCAGTTCCAGGTCCGCGGCCAGCATCGCGCGGAACCTCGCCGGCGGCGTCACGCGGCCTCCCGGTCGAACGGGCCGACGTCTACGAAGTCTGACAAGACTGAACCCCTCCGGATTCTAGGGCGCGTTTGAGATGTGGCGTCGGATCAGGGCGCGGCCGGGAACGGTGAGGCCGCGCGGGACGTGGCCGGCAGCCGACGGGTCAGCGCGGCGCCGATGACCGCCATCGGCTCGGGAAGCAGCATGTGCTGGTGTTTGCAGTCGAGCTCGACCACCTCGACCGGGCCGCGCGTGACGGCGCGCCAGGATTCGGCCTTCTCGGCGGTGTTCGGCTCCTGCTCGGTCCCGGTGGCCGCGAACAGCAGGGCCGGGCAACGTAACACGCCGGGCGGCCGCACGTCGGCCCGGGCGATGACGACGTTGTTGAGAATCACCTGTAGCAGACGCCGGATCTGGTCGTCGGACCACGCGCTCAGGACCAGGTTCGGGCGGCGGCGGATCACGGCCAGGGCGCTGGCCTCCGGTTCGGGCTCGCCCTGCCGCAGCAACTGGGGATAGCCGAAGCTGTCCAAGACGATGTTGTAGTAGAACCAGGCGTCCTGCTCGGCATCGAAGCTCGCCGGATCGAAGCTCGGGCTCGCGTCCATGCTCGCCAGCAGGCCGACCTCGTGCCCTCGTGCCTCTAGTTCACGCGCCACGCTGTACGCGACGGTGCCGCCCAGCGACCAGCCGAGCAGGAAATACGGGCCCTGCGGCTGCACCCGGCACACCTGGTCGGCGAAGTCCCGGGACAGCTGCGTCATGCTCGCCGGCAGCGGCTCGGGACGTGCCAGCCCTCGGGACTGTAGGCCGTAGACGTTGCAGTCGGGAGGCAGCGCGGTCAACAACTGATGGAAACCCCAGCTCAGTCCGCCCACCGGTGGCACGCAGAACAGTGTCGCGCCGGGCCCGCCCTCGCGCAGTGGCAGCACGACGTCGAACATGCCCTCCATGGCCTTGAGCACGACCCTGCTCTGGCGCTTCCAACGCAGATCAGCGGCGTCCGCGAGTGGCATGAGTCGGCCTCCAACGCGGGTCGAGAGAGGTTCCAGCGATCATAGTGCCACAGCGCGGTACGCTTTAACAGAGCCATGAGTTAGCTGCCGCAGATCCCTGATTCGCATGCTCGCGACACTTGGCTATGCACACTGACACAGTCGGTTGACGGCCGCCGAGGGACATGCTGTGATGCGCCAGTGGTGATTGCGTGTGAGCGTTCCGTGTGACCGCACTCGACGCGGTGGCGGTATATCTGCCGTCGACTCTGGTACCCATC
>NZ_DASYZI010000206.1:0-18227 GCF_035946395.1 Actinocrinis sp. | reverse complement strand
GCCCCCCGCTCACGTGCCCGCGACCACGCGCGTGCGCCGACGCCGCTACCTGGCCATGATGGCGCTCTGCGTGCTGCTGCTGGTCCTTGCCTGGGGCTGGATCCGCCTGTACTCGACCACGGCCGCCGTCGCCATGAGCGCCGTGGCCGCGCTCATCCCGCCGTTCGCCGCGATCCTCGCCAACATCGACAGCCCCATCCTGCACGACAACCAAGCGCAGCAGTCCGCCACCCCACCGCACCCACCGGACTATTCCGCCGCCGACCACGATGGCGACCCACGCGCCTGAGCGGGCGCTACCCGCGGCTGCGACCGGCCCCCGCCACCAAGTCCGCGGTGACCTCCGCCAGGTTCACCGCCCCCGCCAGCGCCATCGCCGTCGACAGCTGCGAGCGGTACGACTCCAGCAGGGCGCCAACCCCGCCCGACCCGCCGACCGCCAGCGCCCAGAGCACCGGGCGCCCCAGCAGCACCGCCCGCGCCCCGAGCGCCAGCGCCACCAGCACGTCCGTACCCGTGCGGATCCCGCCGTCCACCAGCACCGGGACCCGGTCCCCGACCGCCTCGGCCACCGCCGGCAGGGCGTGCGCGCTGGCCACCGCGCGGTCCAACTGCCGCCCGCCGTGATTCGACACGATCACCCCGGCCGCACCCGCCTGCACACAGCGCACCGCGTCGTCTGCCCGCAGCACGCCCTTGACCAGCACCGGCAGCCCGGACTGCTCCGCCAGCTGCCCGATGACCCGCGCGTCGATCGATGGATCCTGCTCACGGTCCTGCGCCCGCACCCCCGGGATGTTCGCCAGCGCCTCGTCGCCGTGCGCGCCGAGCGGCAACGGATCGCGCACCCGCGGCTTGGGCGCCACGTACGGCGCGTCGACGGTCAGCACCAGGGCCCGCGCCCCCGCGCGCGCGGCCCGCCGCACCTGCTCGCCTGTCACCTCGCGGTCGCGCAGACAGTACACCTGGTACCACCACGGGCCCGCCACCTCGGCCACCTGCTCGATCGGCCTGGAACTGCGCGAGGAGAGCACCAGCAGCGATCCGGCGCCCGCCACCCCCCGCGCCGTCGCCACCTCGCCTTGCGGGTCGGCCATCCCGTGCAGCGCCGACGGGCCCGCCAGTACCGGCGTCGCCAGCGGCGTGCCGGCCAGGCTCAGCGAAGTGTCCACGTGCGAGACGTCCCGCAGCACCCGCGGCAGCAGCCGCCACGAGCGCCACGCCGCGGCCGCCTCGCCGACGCTGATCTCCTCGTCGGAACCCGCCGCATAGTAGGCGTACGCGGCCGGGTCCAGCCGCTCGCGCGCGGCCGCCTCCAGCCGGGCCACCTGGTCCACCATGTGTTCCACCCGCGACCTCCGCACCCTCGCCGCCGGGCCACCCGGGCGCCGCGTCCCGATTCTCCCAGCAGGCGGCGAACACACGCTCAGAGCGCGCGAAGCGGCGCGCCCGCGGGGGGAGGGGAAGCCCGCAGACACGCCGCCGTCTACGCCGTCAGCTCACACGCCGTCATGGTCACACGCCGTCATGATCACACAGGGCGCTGCTCGCCCGGCGCGGTGTGCGGCATCTTCCCGGCCGGGATCGCACCCATCTTCCCGGCTTGGAAGTCCTCGAACGCCTGGACCAGCTCTTCCCTGGTGTTCATCACGAACGGCCCGTAGTGCGCCACCGGCTCGCGGATCGGCCGCCCGCCGAGGATCAGCACGTCGAAGTCCGGCGTGCGCTCATCCGGCCGCGCGCTGGCAGCCACGCTCAGCGCGTCGCCGCCGCCGAGCACCGCCAGCTGCGAGGCCTCCATCGGACGCCCCTGCTCGCCGACCGACCCGCGCCCGGACAGGCTGTACACCAGTGCGTTGAAGTCGGCGCGCCACGGCAGCACCAACTGCGCGCCCGGCCGCAGCGTCGCGTGGATCATCGTGATCGGCGTGAAGGTGCTGCCCGGCCCCCGGTGCCCGGCCACGTCGCCCGCGATCAGCCGCACCAGCGCGCCGCCGTCAGGAGAGGACAGCAGCGTCGCCTGCCCGCCCTCGATGCTCTGGTAGCGCGGCGGGTTCCACTTGTTCGCGCGCGGCAGGTTCACCCACAGCTGGATGCCGTGGAACAGGCCGCCTGAGAGCACCAGGTGCTCCGGCGGGGTCTCGATGTGCAGGATGCCGCTGCCCGCGGTCATCCACTGTGTCGCGCCGTCGGTGATCCTCCCGCCGCCGCCGTGCGAGTCCGCGTGCTCGAACTCTCCGTCGATCATGTACGTGACGGTCTCGAACCCGCGGTGCGGATGCCACGGCGTGCCCTTCGGCTCGCCTGGCGCGTACTCGACCTCGCCCATCTGGTCCATGTGGATGAACGGGTCGAGGTCGCGCTGCGCGACCCCGGCGAACGCGCGGTGCACCGGGAAGCCCTCGCCCTCGAAGCCCCTCGGGGCTGTGGTCACCGACAGCACCGGACGCTGACGCGTCCCCTCGGCGGGCGGCACGGGGACACGGGGCAGTTCAAGCGTGCTGTCCACGGTCACGGCTGGCATCGCAACCTCCTGGGATCTCATCGCGCCGCCGCGCCGCGGTCGTCGCGGGGGCACCGGTAACGTCGCTTTGTTGAACGTTCATCTATCCCAGGATAATCCCGCCCACGCATGCCGTCGAACCGGCACGCCGCACACGCCGCGGCACACTCGCACGTCCGTGCCGGGCGCCTCGCCGCCGACGATTCGAGGCCCCCGCGCTCCCTGCTCTCAGGCGTGGTCCTCGAAGCCTGCGGGTGGACCCTCCTGCGGACCGAGTACCGGCTCGAACGCCGCCGTGTACTGCGCGAACAGCGGCTTCCAGGCGTAGTGCGCCGGAGCGCGCCCGGCCAGCCGCTCCAGGCACACCTGCCAGCCGGCGGCGTTGCGCGCGGCGAGGCGCGGGTCGAGTTCGTCGAACAGAACCAGGCGCGTCCCGCCCGAATCCGTCGGCGTCAGCTCGAACCGCAGCGTCTCCTCGCCCCACGTGTACGCCAGCACCCGCGGCTCGTCGCATTCGAGCACGACCCCGCCCATCGTGTACTCGTCGTGTCCCGGAAACACGAACGTCAGCGCGGCGCCTACCTCCCACCGATCGGCCACGATCTCGGCGGGGAACCAGGACTTCAGCTCCTGCGCATCCGTCAGTGCCCGCCACACCGCCGCCGGCGGGTCGCCCAGCACGCGCTCGAATCGAACCGAGGGCCGCGCGCCCCGAGCCGCCAGCGTCGCCGGATCCCCGACGGGGGTGACGGAGGGGTTGGCCGCGTCCGCGGCGTTCGTCGCATCGTTCATGGCTCAGCCTCCGGTCTCGGTTTTCCTTGAGCCTGCGGTTTTCCCTTGAGATGGCGTTCGAGCCGGTCCAGCCGCTCGTTCCACAGCCGGCGATACGGCTCAAGCCAGGCGTCCAGTTCGGCCAGCGGCGCCGGACGTATTCGGTACAGCCGGCGCTGCGCCTCCCGCCGCACCTCGACCAGCCCCGCGTCCCGCAGCACCCGCAGATGCTTCGAGACCGCCGGCTGCGCCAGGCCCGTGTCCGCCGCCAGCCGGTTCACCGACCGCTCGCCGTCGAGCAGCAGTTCCACGATCCGCCGCCGGTTCGGCTCGGCCAGCGCCTCCATCACAGCGGCAACCGACATGCCGCCAATATGTCCCGCGAGGAATATGCCTGTCAAGGAATACACGCCCGGCAGCGCGCATCACGAAAGCGAGCGCAACACACCCCGAGACCACCTTGAGGGGAGAGCGCTCTCCCGACGATGCACAGCCGCCTGACGCACCGTCAAGTCTCTTCCCGCCCAGGCGATCACCGGCCCAGCCGCTTTGATCCGATCGGGTAACAAACCGGGTGATCGCGCCGCCGGGCACTCCGATGAAGCCTTGTTGACATCCCAGAAATGTTGAGATAGACAACAAACCATCACCTCAGGGAGAGCGCTCTCCCACCTAGTCAGGCGTTTCACCGATCGACCAACACCCACGTCACGCGCGCCCGCGGCCTGCACATCGCGGGTGCGTCGCGCGGCCGGTCGCGTCCGACCGCCGCCAACAATCGCTTACCCACCCGCCGATTCGGGCTGCCGCGATCCGCGCGATGTGATGCAACGCACCGCGTAGTCGTACTCAGCGCATCACAGCACGCGGCACGGCGGACCGGTAAGCCACAGGCTCGTCATCCACCCACGCACGAGCTTTGCGGCGCCCGCGCGCCCGGACGGAGGCCTCGTATCCGCCCATCGGCCTTTCAACGAGGAGAGTCCATGCATCCGTCCCACAGGCACGACCCGGGCAGCGAACCCGGATCGGTTCCGTCCGCCGCACCCCCGGCGGCCCCGGCCCCGCGCCGACCGCGCGTCTCCACGACGACGCGGATGATCGGCGGTCTGAGCATGGCCGTGCTCGCGATCGTCGGCCTCGCCGCCGCGCAGGCCGTGGCCGCACCCGGGCACGCCGGCACCGCGCCCGCCGCGGCCGGCGCACCCCAAGCGATGCCGAACGCGCTCACCGCACCGAACACCGTCCCCGCCCCGCCGGCCGGATTCAGTCTCACCTGGAGCGACGACTTCAACGGCGCGGCCAACACCGGCGTGCCCACCAGCACGTGGAAGTACGACACCGGTCCCGGCAGCAGCTTCGGTACCGGCGAGATCGAGACCATGACCAACAGCACGTCCAACGTCTACGAGGACGGCAACGGGCACCTGGTCCTCAAGGCCCTGCACACGGGCACCAACGCGACCACGGGCTGGACCTCCGGCCGCATCGAGACCCAGGCCGCCACCTTCGGCGCGCCCGCCGGCGGCGTGGTGATGATGCAGGCCTCGATCCAGCAGCCCAACCTGACCACCGCCAACGGCGCCGGGTACTGGCCGGCGTTCTGGATGCTCGGCTCCACGCTGCGCTCCGGCACCCCGTGGCCGACCTCCGGCGAGGTCGACATCCTCGAAGACATCAACTCCCGCAGCTCCGTGTTCGGCACCCTGCACTGCGGGACCAACCCCGGCGGCCCGTGCAACGAGTCGACCGGCATCGGCAGCGGCGAGCACGCCTGCCCCGGCTGCCAGACCGCCTACCACACCTACGCCGTGCAGATCGACCGCTCCGTCTCGCCCGAGCAGATCCGCTGGTACCTGGACGGCACCAACTACTTCACCGTCAAGGCCACCCAGGTCGACGCGACCACCTGGGCCAACGCGGTCGACCACCCGTTCTTCATCATCTTCGACCTGGCGATGGGCGGCGGCTTCCCCGCGGCCTTCGGCGGCGGCCCCAACTCGTCCACCGCGTCCGGCGGCCAGCTGAACGTCGACTACGTCGCGGTCTACAACAAGGGTCCGGGCAGCACCACCCCGCCGCCCACGTCCTCCTCGCCCCCGGCGGGCGGCACCCTGCTCTCCCAGGGCAAGCCCACGACCGCCTCCTCGCAGGAGAACGCCTCGTTCCCCGCGCCGAACGCCACCGACGGGAACACCGGCACCCGCTGGTCCTCGGCGTTCAGCGACCCGCAGTGGCTCCAGGTCGACCTCGGCGCCACCCACACGATCAGCAAGGTCGTCCTCCAGTGGGAGGCGGCGTACGCCAAGGCGTTCCAGATACAGACCTCGAACGACGGCACCAACTGGACGACCATCTACTCCACCACGGCCGGCCCGGGCGGCACGCAGACGCTCAGCATCTCCGGCAGCGGCCGCTACGTGCGCATGTACGGCACGACACGGGCAACCCAGTACGGCTACTCGCTCTGGGAGTTCCAGGTCTACGGATCCTGACACCGCGGTCGGCAGTCGAGGCCCGAGGGACGACCGGCATCGTCCCCCGGGCTTTTAATCCGCTGTCCTTTGTCACGGCTCGCTGCTTCCATGATTACGGGGCGCGCCGGGCGAGGACAGGGGAGGGGTCATGACCGCCGAGGCCGAGGTGGCAGGACAGGAGCACGGGCAGGGCCCGCAAGACTCCAGGACACAGCAACCCGAGAAACAGCACCCTGAGACGCAGCATCCTGAGACACCGGGCGGCGAAGCGCCGGGCTCCCCGGCGGGCGCCGCCGGATCACCGGCCGCCGAACCGCCGAAACCGGCCGGCGACCCGCTGTTCGGCTCCGGGATCAAGTACCAGAGCGGCTGGGCCAGGCACGAGTTCGAGTACGAACAGATGACGCTGCGCGCCGTCGCCCGCCGGCTGCCCGGCCTGATCGGGGTGTGCGTACGGCTTTCCTGGCGCGCCGACCGACCGGCCGTGCTCACCGTGCTCGCCTGCCAGACCGCCACCGGCATGGCCACCGCCTTCGGGCTGCTGGCCGCGAACCGGGTGCTGATCAGCCTGCTGGCCGCCGGGCCCACCCCCGGCCGAGTACGCGCCGCACTGCCGGCCCTGCTGCTGGTCGCGCTGGCCAGCGGGGGAGGAGCGCTGCTCGGCGCACTCGCCAACGCCGCCTCCGGGCGGCTGCGGCCACGCGTCTCCCGCTTCGCGTACGGGGAGTTGCTGGAGCACGCCACCCGCGTCGAACTGCTCACCTTCCAGCAGTCCGACTTCCACGACCTGCTGGACGCCGCCCAGTACGGCGCGGGCTGGGCCGAGTACATGATCGAGGAACTGGCCGCGGTGGCCACCGCGATCGCCGGACTGGCCGCGGCCGCGGGCGTGCTGACCGTGCTCAACCCGCTGCTGCTGCCGCTGCTCGTGCTGGCCGCGCTGCCGGACGGCGCCGCCACCGTCGTCTCCACCCGGCGGCGCAACCTCTCCCGCGTCCAGTGGCTCGAACGGCTGCGCCAGCAGCGGCGGCTGACCGACCTGATGACCGAGAAGATCCCCGCCGAGGAAGTACGCCAGCACGACGCAGGCACCTTCCTGCTGCGGCACTACGCGCGGCTGGCCGACGCCTTCGAACGCGAGCAGGCCCGCCTCGCCCGCGCCGACGCGATCACCGGCCTCAAGTCCCGTTCGGTCACCGGACTGGCCACCGGTTCCACTTACGTCCTGCTCGGCGTGCTGCTGTGGCGCGGCACCGTGCCGCTGGCCACCGCCGGCACCGCCGTGCTCGCGATCCGCACCGGCACCATGCAGTTGGGCATCCTGGTCAAGGCACTGAACCAGGTCTTCGAATACGGGCTCTACCTCACCGACTGGCAGGACGCGATCGCCCGCGCGCAGCGCGAACGCATCCCCGAGAGCGGGGTGCGGCAAGACGAGCCGCCTGCCGTCATCCGCACCGAGAACCTCGGCTTCACCTACCCCAACAGCCGCGCGCCCGCGCTGACCGGGGTGGACCTGGAGATCCGCGCGGGGGAGATCGTCGCCCTGGTGGGAGAGAACGGCTCCGGCAAGACCACGCTGGCCAAGCTGCTGACCGGCCTCTACCTGCCCGACGAGGGCCGCGTGCTGTGGGACGACACCAGCACCGCCGACCTGGCCCGCGCGCACGCCGCCACGTACACCGCCGTGCTCTCGCAGGACTTCCCGCACTGGCCGTTCACCGTCCGGGCGAACATCGCCATCGGCCGCCACCTGTCCGAACCCGACGAGGACCGGCTCGCCGCAGCCGCCGAACTCGGCGGGGCGCGCGCGGTGATCGACGGCCTGGACGCCGGGTTCGACACGCTGATCGCCAACGAGTTCCTCGGCGGTGTGGGCCTGTCCGGCGGCCAGTGGCAGAAGATCGCCCTGGCCCGCGCCTACTACCGGGACGCCCCGATCCTGGTGCTCGACGAGCCGACCGCCTCGCTCGACCCGCGCGCCGAGATGGACACCTTCCAGACCGTGCTCGACCGCGCCGCCGGACGCACCGTCATCCTGGTCACCCACCGCCTGCACTCGGTACGCCACGCCGACCGCATCGTCGTACTCGACCACGGCCGCGTCATCGAGCACGGCGACCACGCGCAGCTCATGGCGCTCGGCGGCCGATACGCCGAACTGTTCGCGCTCCAAGCCGGCGCGTTCGGCTGAACCCGGACCGGCGTGAGACGTTCTCGATAGTAGTCGAGCCTATCGCGCCTTGTCGGGCTGACGGCGTCGGCCTGAGTGTGGAGCATGTGAGTGATAGGGCGATCGAGCACGTATGTGACGACCGCCGACGGCCAAGCGGGCCCCCTCAAGTGCGAAGGCGGCGGCAACCCGTGAACAAGCCTCAGATCCGAATGAACTGGAGGAATACTCGCGTACCGGGGGATACCCGTATCAGCGCCGCGAACCAGACGTCGAAGTTAACGGCCGCGACTTTCGAAATTCATACGAATCCTGCGACACTTGGTGAGTCGAGGCCTCGGAACCTCCTGGCTCTCGCCCCGACCAGGTTGTCTGTGCCGTCAGTGGAACACGTGATCTGATCGTGCGTACATCCAACAGCTTATACTGCGTATTTCACGGGAGGACGCGATGACTCATACGCTGGATACACTCACGATGGATGTCATTGGTGTCGGCATGGGCCGAACCGGAACAAATTCACTCAAGCTGGCGCTTGAAGAACTCGGCTTCGGGCCCTGCTACCACATGAAGGAGGTCATGGACCGGCCCGAGCGGATCAAGACCTGGCGCCGCGTCCTGGACGGCGCGCAGTCCGCCGACTGGGATGTGCTGTACGGCGGCTACCGCTCCACGGTGGACTGGCCCGGGGCCTACTACTGGCGGGAGCTGGTCGACGCTTACCCGAAGGCGAAGGTCATCCTGAGCGTGCGCGACTCGGAGAAGTGGGTCGACAGCATGTACAAGACGATCCTGCGCTGGCCGCTGCGCCGCCCCAACCTCATCGGGCGCCTGATGTTCACCCTGCTGCGCGTGGTGGCCCCGCCCTCCATGGCGGAGTCCCGGATGCTCGACAGGGTCTTCGACCGCACGTTCCAGGGCCGCCACTTCAGCCGGCCGGAGGACCGCCAGATCGCCATCGAGGCGTTCGAGCGGCACAACGAGGACATCAAGGCGTACGTGTCCGCCGACCGGCTGCTGGTCTACCAGGTCTCGGAGGGCTGGGAACCCCTGTGTGCCTTCCTCGGCGTGCCCGTCCCGGACAAGCCGTTCCCGCGCGTCAACGACGCGAAGGAGTTCCAGGCCGACATCGCCGGCCGCATCCGCAAGTACACCATCCAGATAGCCGCCGGCATCACCGCCACCATCACGGTCGCCCTGGGGATCGCAGCACTCACGCACGTGCTCTGATCCGGTCCCCGATCTTCCCCCGGCGCGGGGTCACACAGCCCTACAAGGTCACGTTGGATCACGTGGTGTGGCCGCCACGCCGGGGCCGCAGCCACAGCGCAGCGGCGTGGTCAGTTCCGGCTGAACCGCTCCAGCTATTACAAGTGGCGCGAGGGCGCCGAGCTGCACGGCGCGAGCGGGCCGACGCGGCGTTGGCTGAGCGTATCCGCGCGGTGCGCGCCGAGGCTGATGGCGCCTACGGCTCCCCGCGGGTGACCGCCGAGCTGCGGGCGCACTGCGCACAGCCCGCGACATGCGCGGGAACCTTCAGGGCGCACTGTTCCACAGCGATCACGGGCTCGGTACACATCGAAGGAATTCAATACCTCGCATAAGAAACGGGCAGCTCAGCCCCATCGCTACGAACACCGATACCAGCAGAGGTCAGCTACACGCACACTTGTCGTTTAATTGACACCAATGCATGTCTACATTATCGAGGGAAGGCTCGGCGTGACAGTCACGGTCTCGAAGCCCCGGCAACGACACGGATGATACGGATCGGCTCACGGCGAGGGGACTTGTCGTGAGCTGTACTGGCGTTTTCGGCATCTCCGTTGACGCTGCCGGTGGGCGTCGCTATACCCCAGAGTGGGGATGGGTCGCAGTGTTCTCATATAAGGAGAGCTTGTGAGGCTTCGACGAACCGCGATCGCCTTACTGTTGACCTTGACCGGGCTCAGCCCCCTGGTCGTCGCGTCGCCGGTGTCGGCGACGCAGGACTGCTCGTTCGTTTCCAGCGGGCAGGTCCCGATCATGGACATGGGCAGCCAGACCTACCAGGGCTTCCCCGGCGGGCTCTACCCCGGGGCCAGCGACACCCGCCCGGCCGCGTACACCGCGGCCGGGGTGTCCATCGCGCAGAACGATGTGCTGCCGCGCGACGCCAACGGCCAAGTGGACGCAGTCAACGGCAAGGTCGCGCTGATCTCGATCGGGATGTCGAACACCAGCCTGGAGTTCACCGCCTTCCAGCAGGCCGTCGCGGGATACGCCAACCGCAACCCGCACCTGGTGCTGGTCAACGGCGCACAGCCGGGCGTGGACGCGACCGGCTGGGACAGCCCGACCGCGACCGCGTGGTCGGTGCTGGCCCAGCGGTTGCAGGCCGCGGGGATCAGCCCGCTGCAAGTGCAGGCGGTTTGGCTCAAGGAGCAGTTCCTGGGCGACAACCTCGGCGCGTTCCCGGCCGGAGCGCAGAACCTGCAAAGCACACTGGCGGACATCGCACGCATCGCGCGCTCGAAGTACCCCAACCTGCAACTCGGCTATGTCGCCAGCCGCATCTACACCTACGATCCGACCCGCAGCGCCGGCGCCTACCAGCAGGGTTTCGCGGTCAAATGGCTCATCCAGCAGCAGATCAACGGCGACCCGAGCCTGTCCTACGGCCCCGGCGGCGTCGCCCCGTGGCTCTCCTGGGGACCGTACATGTGGGCTGACGGCACCACGCCACGCAGCGACGGCCTGACCTGGCTGTGCTCCGACTTCCAGTCCGACGGCGTACACCCGGCCGCCACAGGCCAGCAGAAGGTCTCACACATGCTGTTCAACCAGTTCACCACCGACCCGACCAGCATCTCGTGGTTCAACAAATAGCAACTGTTCAATGAGGCTGCTATCGGCCTGCGCGCTGTCCAGGTCCACCCAGCCTGGTACGTCGTAGAAGGGCAAGTACAGTTCCGCTGCCTGCGTTGTCGGCCGAGTGCCCGGCCGACAACGCAGGCCAGGCACTCGATGGCGGCGGTGCTGTTATTTACTGCGTCCTGTTCTCGACCCACAGCCACAGGATGGTGGCCTGATGTCATCCCGGGTGTCTGCGGGCCGTTGCAGGGCGGGATGCCAGCCAAGGTCAGGGGGGTTGGGCGTTGCGCCATTCGCCGGGCGGGGTGGCGTGCGGGTTGCGGTTCAACGGGGTGGTTCATTTTTTCGCAAATCAGGTTTCATCGAGGTGATGGGCGTGCAATGGATTGATTATGGCTATGGTGGGGGATCCGAATGGCGGCCACTCGGTGCCGCCCAGCGATAGATCATTGATGACATGGGTGGTCGGCATTCTTGGCGCCGCACTGATCCTTTTGATCGTGATTGATCTTTTGATCGTCGTGTGGGGCAGGGCGTTCCCGGCTGAGCTCAATACACTTACGTCGTTGATCGCGGGCGGGTTGATCGGTTTTCTGACCCCACATGTGGCGCCACCGCCACAGCCGCCACCGCCATCGCTGCCAGAGCAGCCGAAGCAGCTAGCGCCATAGAGCAACTCCTACGCATGCCGCGGACCCTCGCCTGGCCCGGGTCCTCGCCTGCGCCCCGTGTCGTCAATTCAGCCAGGACAGAGCACTGATCATCTGCGGCCACCGCCGAGGCGGCGGCGCTGTCCGGCTTCCCAGCAATTTGCGGCCCCAGTTCTGGTCGCTGCCAGCGCAAATGCGAATGAGGTTTTTGAATAGACCTTCCGTTCTCTTCTCATTGATCCAAGGGGGATGACACCATGTCGCAGAATGCGCTTTCCCGCTGGAGAGTGCGGTGTGACCTCGGGTGGGTTCTGCCCCGGGTGGTGTTCGTGGCCGGGACCGTTTTCTTGGTCTTCTGGTGTTCCCACCCGCTTTCCCGTGCTGACCTGGACCTCACTCTGACCGTCTACTTTGTTTGCAGCGCAGTGCTGCTATTGCGCCAGTTCTTCTGGGAGCGCCGGGGCGTGTATGCCGCTCCCCGCGATTGGAGGCTGCCGATCACTGCCGGGCTCTTGTCGTTGGCCGGGGCGGGACTGCTGCTCGCGTGGTGGCGTTTCGGGCGGGGCGAGGCCTCTCTGTTCACGGGCGCGGCCCTGCTGGTCCTGGGGCTGGGCTGGTTCGTCGAGTACTGGCGGGATTCGCGTGACGCAACGGCGTCGCTGACGGTCGGGGGATTGGTTCTGCTCATGTTCTCGGGCGGCGTGCTGATCGCCGCCGTCCTTGTGCCACCATCCGTCCTGAGGTCTGCCTGGGGCATTGTCAGCCTGGCGGTGGCGGTGTTCGCCGCTGTTCCTGTCGGGCTCAACGTCGTGTCGGAGCGGGTTCTGCGCTGGATGCGCTCGTTGCGCGATGAGGGCCGGGTCGATCGCCGGGCTGTCGTTCTTCGGCGGGGTTGGCCAGTGGTGCTCGTGGGTGTCGTGGGATACCTGGTGTGGCTGTGGTACCGGGACGCGATGGTCGGCGTGTGCCTGGTCGCGGGCGTGGTGGTCCTGCTGTTGTTCCTGGTCTCCAACACCAGCGGGGACCTCGTCATCGTGGCGGCGGTGTTCTGCATACTGGCCGCCGCCCCGCCGCAGCAGCCGATCCCTGCGGCGCTGCAATCCGTGGCGGGATCCCGTGTCCTGGTCGCGATGGGCGACTCGTACATGTCGGGGGAGGGCGCACAGGCCTACTATGCGGACACCAACCAGGCCGGCGGCGACCAATGCCGCCGCGCGCCGACGGCGTACGCCGCCCGGGCCGTCACCGAGCAGAGACGCTTCGACGACCTCCTGTTCCTGGCGTGCTCCGGCGCCCGCACCGTCAACATCGTCACACAGGACGGTCAGAACCCTGTTCCGCAGCCGGGCGAGCAGGGAACCCAGTTGGATCTCCTCAAAGGCCGGTTTCCGAACCTTTCGGCATCCAGGCCGAGCCTGGTGATCGTTTCAGTAGGGGGCAACGACGCCGGGTTCGCGCTGCTGGGAGAGACCTGCATCGCCCCGGGAAACTGCGACACCCAGCGAGCCCTGTTCGAGAGCAACCTGCCCTCGGTCCAGGCCGACTTGGAGCACACCTATGCGGCGCTCAAGAACGCCCTGCCTGGGGTGCCGATTCTCGCCGTGCCGTATCCGCAGCCGCTGGCCACGCGCCCTGACTGCCCCGGGGTGGCCCTGACCGGGAGCGAACGCGATTTCGCGCACGCGTTCGTGCACGAACTCGACCAGAGCGTGCAGGCCGCTGCCGCCGACGCAGGCATCTACTACCTCGCCGATATGGAGAACGCGCTTGCCAGGGGGCACCTCCAGCTCTGCGACGGCAGGGTCAGCGACGCCGGCGTGAACTTCATCGGGCTCAAGTCCGTCGACGGTTTCGCCTCGCAGCGGTACAACCCGGCCAACTGGCTGCACAACTCCCTGCACCCCAACGCACGGGGCCATCAGGTGATGCTCGACGTCTTCGACGACTGGCTGAACCAGCACGCCCAACTGCTGGACGCGGCGCAACCGGGACAGCCTGCCGGCGTTGCGGCGGGTTCCCCCAACCCGGCCGCCACCACGGCCTCGGCACCCGTCTGCGACATGAACGGCTCCCACAGCTCAACGCTCCCGAGTTGCCAAAGCCAGCTCGGCCTGTGGCAGCTACAGCAGGTCCAGAACCTGAGGGTGTGGCTGCTGGTACTGCTGGGCTGCCTGGCCGTCGTCTGGCTGGCCTGCATCGCAGTGCTCGACTCCGCCCGCGGACTCGGCCGCCGCGGCGCCCGACCATCCTCAGGAGACAAGACGTAGATCAGCAGTGTGCGGTGGTGACCTTCTGCGGGACCCTGGTCGCTGTCGGCAGCGAATCGGTGCAACAGTATGAGTTTCCTGCTTGAAGTGCCTGCCCGGCGCTCTGTGTGGCGATGGCCTGCGGTGTGAGTCAGTGCACTGTTTCTTGTGGCGGTGTGATGGCGCGTTTGAGGATCTTGCCGGTGGGGCCCTTGGGCAGTGCTTCGACGATCCACACGTGGCGCGGGTACTTGTAGGCGGCGACCTGGGATTTGACGAACTCGCGCAGCTCGTCCGGGGTGGCGCTGGCGCCCTGTTTGAGGGCGATGGCGGCCGCGACCTCCTCGCCGTGGGTGGGGTGCGGGATGCCGATCACCGCGGCTTCGGCGACTGCGGGGTGCTCGTGCAGGACTTCCTCGATCTCGCGGGGGTAGATGTTGAACCCACCGCGGATGATCATGTCCTTCTTGCGGTCGACGATGTGGAAGTACCCGTCCGCCGCGTCGCGCACGCCGAGGTCGCCGGTGCGCAGCCAGCCGTCCGGGATCGCCTCGGCGGTGGCCTGCTTGTTGCGCCAGTAACCCTTCATGACGTTGTGGCCGCGAATCGCCACCTCGCCGGTCTCCCCGTCGGGCAGTTCCTTGCCGCCGCCGTCGATGATGCGCATTTCGACCCCTTCGATCGGGGTGCCGACGCTTCCAGGCTTGCGCATGCGGCCGGGGTGGTTGAAACAGGCCACCGGCGAGCTCTCGGACAGTCCGTACCCCTCCAGGATGGCGCAGTCGAAGGCCCGTTCGAAGCCGCGCAGGACCTCCACTGGCAGTGCGGCGCCGCCGGAAGCGCACACGCGCAGCGACGCGGTGCGGTACCGGTGCGCGTCGGGGTGGTTGAGCAGGGCTGCGTACATGGTGGGTACGCCGAGGAACACGGTGACCCCGTCGCGCTCGATGACGCCGAAGGCGGCGGCAGGGTCGAAACGCGGCAGCAGCGTCAGACAGGCTCCGGCGGTGATCGCGCAGTTCATCGCGACCACTTGGCCGAAGGAGTGGAACAGCGGCAGCCCGCCGAACACGATGTCGTGCTCGGTCAACTCCAGCAGCGTGCGGGCCGTGACCTCGGTGTTGCGGATGAGGTTGGCGTGAGTCAGTTCGGCGCCCTTGGGCCGCCCGGTGGTACCCGAGGTATAGAGGATCACCGCGGTGTCACCCGGCTCGCAGGGCGCGATCTCGCGTGCGGGCGGACAGGCCGCGAGCGCGGCGGCGAGGGCTCCCGGCTCGATGACGTTCACGTCCGGCCGGTGCGCGCCGATCGCGGCGGCGTCGGCCGCGCCGTGCCACAGCAGCAGGCCGGCCGCCTCGCTGTCGGCCAGCTGGTGCTCGACCTCGCGGGCTTTGAGCAGCGGATTCATCGGCACCACAATGCAGCCGGCGCGCAGCAGGCCGTAGTAGAGCACGACGAACTCGGGCACGTTCGGCAGCATCAGACCGACGCGTGAGCCTGCCTCCAGGCCATGCAGCCGCAGGTAGCCGGCCGCCCGGGCACTTGCCTCGTCGAGTTGCGCGTACGTGAGCGTGTTCGCACCCTCACGTACGGCCATACGGTGCGGGTGGCGCGTGGCTGTGCGCGCGAGATTCGCGGCCAAACTGTCGTCGGGGCCGGTCACGGTCCTACCTCTCGGGAGCGACGGCGTTTGGCGCCGCGATCAGCCAAGTGATCGACTGATCGACGCGAAGTGGTTACGGGACACCATCGCGCATCAGGGTTATCCGGTCAACCAATCGGTCCGCGAGTTCTATGCGCCGCCGTGATCAGGGTTTGGGCCGGTCGTCACGGACGCGGTGACAACACAAAGGCGCTGCGCGACGGAACGAAGCACATTCCGGAGGCCGCTGATCTCCACCAGCACGGCCCGCTGCTTTGCGTTCCGCCTGCCCTGGCTACTGCGGATGCATCGCAGCCTGCTTACGGAGTCCGCTTCCTGCTCCACCCGGCAGCAGCATTGCCGTGCAGTGAGCCATGCTCGATAAGAGCGTGTGGAGCACTCTCGGTTCCACGAGTTCCGAGTGTGGGGAAGGGGATACGGGAGGCGCGACCAGATGTTGATGACGGGCATTTATCCGCGGGAGCGGGCGAATCAATCTTAAATCAGAGGTCTGACGGTTGGCGTGGCGCGTACGGTATTTCCTGATCGCGCAGGTCATGGATGTCTCATAACTACGCATCGTAGAAACTGGACGCTCGTTCACTGCCCTTTCGGGCGTTGCGAAACAGCGTCGGGCGAGTAGCATCAAATTCGAGTACCGCTATTTCAGCGGCGAGAGGCAGTCGCCCGACCCCGCCTCTACCGGTCGAATTCGCGAGCTGCGGCGGCCCGGGCGGCCGATCAGTCACGCTCTTCAGACCGCGAAGCCTCACGGCTGAAGGCTGACAGATATTCGTGGGGGATTCCATGCGTTATCTCTATCGATTTCTGGTGCAGTTGTTCGTGGCCGGCGTGAGCGCTGTCTGCTTCGTTCTCGCGTTGGTCCGCAGAGACTGGATCGAAGCCGTTCTCGGCGTCGACCCGGACGCCGGAAGCGGCGCCCTCGAATGGGTGATTACCGGCGGCTTCCTTACCATCGCGTTGACGTGCGGTTTCTTGGCACGTCGGCAGTGGCGCCGACTCGCCGCCATCGGCTGACGTCACAGGGGTGTGCGACCGAGAGTCGCAGTCCGTCCCCCGATCCCGCGAGAACCGGGTCACCCGCGTGGGCTGATTTCGAGCGGTCGGGCCGGTGCTCGGCTCGGTGAAATGCGCAGCGCCCGTCGGGCATGAGTGACGCCGTTTCCTCGTGTCCGGCCTTCACTCATCACTCTTCCGCCTTGAAGGGCTCATTCCATGGCAAATATCCAGGTCACCTTCGACCAAAACCCGAACAATGCGAGGAGCGAGAGCTCCTTGGCGATCAACCCGAACAATCCTCAGCAGATCGTCGCCGCGTCGAAGAAATTCGCCGACATCTATACGTACGACTTCACACTGGCGACCGAGTACAGCGCCGACGGCGGGCAGAGCTGGCAACCCTCAGCGGACCTGGCCCTGCCGGACGGCGCCACCGTGATGACCGACCCGACCCTGGCCTGGGACGACGCCGGCAACGTCTACCTCGTCGGGCTCACCGGATTCAACCCTCCCACGTGGGACACCATCGGCATCGTGATCTACCAGTCCACCGACGGCGGCCAGAGCTGGAGTGCGCCGAACCCGATCCACAACAGCCCCGGGGACGACAAGCAGTGGGCTGCCGGGGACTCGTACGCGGGAAGCCCGCACAAGGGCAACGTCTACGCGGTCTGGGACAACGGCGGACTGGCCTTCGCTCGGACCACCGACCACGGCGCCACCTGGACCGGGACCGTCGGCGCGGCGGCCGGAGACCTCATCTCCACCGGCACTTACTACCCCGAGATCACGGTCGCGGACGACGGCACGGTGATGATCGTGTCGACCGATGCCAGCTCGGTCATCAAGATGCTCGTGTCACACGACGGAGGCGACAGCTTCCAGCCGGCGACGGACCCGGCCACCGGCATCACCACACTGGAAGACGGCGCGCCGACCATCCACGGCTGGAACGTGCTGCCCGGCGGCACCTTCCGGGTCATCAGCGACCCGACCGTGGCCTCCCGGGGCGGAATCACCCTCGTGGCCTGGGCCGAATGGGCGCAAGAGGCATCCGGGGGCCATGCATCCAGGATCTACTACGTCCGGTCCACCGACGGCGGCACCACGTGGAGCACGCCGTCCGGCGCGCCGCTGCTGGCCCAGTCGTTCCCGTCGACCGTCCACCACGTGATGCCGCAAATGGTGGTCGACGCCGCCGGTGTCTTCGGGTGCGTCTACTACGAGTTCGGCCCGAAGCCGGACAACATGCTGATCGACGTCGTCCTGTCACTGTCCTTCGACGGCGGTCTGACGTTCGGTCGCGATGTGGTGACCGACCAGCCATGGGATCCCGCGGTTGACGCGCCGTGGTCGCACGGCGACTCGGCCGTGACGTTCATCGGAGACTACATGGGCCTGGACGCCAGCCCCCAGGGCTTCCAGCCGCTCTGGACGGACACGAGAACCGGGATCCAGGAACTGTTCACCGCCACGGTGCCGGCGGATCTCATCCTGTGCATCATCGAGTTCCTCAACGAACTCTCCGGCGGCGAGGTCAGGGCGCTGCGAGCGTTCCGCGACGAGCAGATGGCCCAGAGCGCTCTGGGCCGACTGCTCACCTCGCTCACGCAGCGCCACGGTCCGGAACTCGCCCGGCACTTCGCGGCCGACCGGGAGTTGCAGGCCCAAGCCGCGGATCTCGTGCGGCGCGCGTTCGACATCGTGCACTCCGCGCGGACGCCGGACCCCGTAAGCGTCGACGAGGCGATGGTCCTGGACCTCGTACAGATGGCGGACCGGCTCTCGCGTGTCGGCGGACCGAGCCTCAAGCGCGACATCCAGCGGATACGCCCGGCGCTCGACACCATTCAGGGGAGGACCGCGGCAGAGATCTTCCAATGAGCTCGGCA
>NZ_DASYZI010000205.1:0-2611 GCF_035946395.1 Actinocrinis sp. | reverse complement strand
CCGCATTACCGCTCCTCGCTCGCACGCACACTGTTCGCGGAGAGCGATGTGTTCCGGCTCGTGAACCCGGTCGACGGTCAGGACCTGTCGGTCGTGATGATGATGTCGTGCATCAAAGCGCTGGAGATTTACTGGTCGCCGGATTTCCGCCTCGGTGACGAGGACCGGCACTACTACGCGTTGACGCTGCTACAGGCCGCACGGCTGCACGAGCACGAAGCCGCCGAAATGCTGGAAATAGTCGAGGTCGCGGGCTGGGCGGCGGAGCAGTTGCTGGACCTGGTCACCGAAGGCCGCAACTACCACGGCTATCTCGTCGAGGCCTTACACCTGCTTTCCGTCATCATGGAGGGTCGCGGCGACCTGGGCTGGGACCAGCCTCTGGTCTTGGCGCAGGAGGTGCTCGGAAAGATGGGCCGCCCACTGCCCGACGAGATCGCTGCCCTGGAACGCTCCATCCAGGAGCGTTCGCGCCGCGCCGCGAGTTGATCGGAATCGGCGGCTGTTCCTCACGTGCAGCACCATTGGCTCAAGACTCAGGGCTGAGGAGTTGCCGGGCCTTAGCTGGGCCTTAGGTCTGTCGGAGGGCGGGGTGATGCTGAGTGAGTGGGGGAGCGAGTGGGAGTGAGTGGGAGTGGGTAGGCGGTCGTACACAGCGGTCGTGTGAGCCTTTCACGTCGAGGCAGACGCGGCATTCAGGGTTCTGACGGACGAGTTCTCGTTGGTGGGGCCGGAGCGGGACGACTTCATGACATGATGCCGTCTGTCTCCTATCAGGGTCCGTCGTACCGATGCGTAGTACTCGCGACGCGCAGGAGATGCGTGTCGGGCGCAGGTGTATGGTCTGGCGCGACGCTGATCGAGCCGTGGCAGATCTCGAACCGCTTGTGACAGCGAATGGGCTTGGCATCGGTCGGCGCGTCTTCTCGGGCGTGCAGACAGTGGCGTCGCTTCGCAAGGCGCTGGCAGACCAAGGTGCCTGGGTGCCGGGGCGCCTGGCTTCGGGGTCTTGATCCGCTACTGACCGGCGTCGGCGGCGAAGGACTCGTCCGCTGGTCCGGGCCCGGGCGTGGCTTCAGCAGCTGATTGACGGGAACTGGATGAGGTGAGGCGTCGCCCTGGTCACTTGAGACTACGCAGAAACGCTTTACGCTCTTGCTCGACTGCGTCAAAGAACCAATCCGGGAGAGCGCCGCGCTCTCGCAGCGCCGACACCTCGGCAGGGCTCAGGCGCTCGGCGACGCGATCTATGGGTACTGAGTAGCTTGCAATGCGATCGCTCACGACCTCGGAGGCCATGTCGTCCGCCAGGCCTGCCCCCGACATGGAAGGCTCCGACGTGGATCGATTTGATGAGCCGATGACGCGCAGTAGCACGAGCCACCAGGGGCGTGAGCGTCGAAGCAGGACGGGGCGTGCGGCAAGCCACGCGAGTCGACTTGTTGTAAGTGGCTGATTTGGTACCCACTTGGGCGCACGTGTGCGTATGGTCCGGCCCCCGTACGGATCCGCAAGACTTGCTGTACGAAGAGGTTAGCGCTCTGATTGTCGGCGCGGCGCGGTCGTTCTGCGTGCGCTTACTTGACGTGTAGTACGCGCTCGATGCAGTCGATCAGCGCGGCGGCGTCGACTGGCTTGGTGATGTGGTCGGTTGCGCCGGCGGCCAGGCTCTTCTCGCGGTCGCCATGCATGGCTTTGGCGGTGACGGCGATGATCGGCAGGTCGGCGCGGTCGGGCATGGCGCGTATGCGTGCGATGGCCTCGTAGCCGTCCATCTCGGGCATCATCACGTCCATCAGGATCAGTTCGATGTTCGGGTCCTGTTGTAAGGACTCGATGCCCTTGAGGCCGTTCTCGGCATCGAGGACCCGCATGCCGTGGAATTCGAGCATGCCGGTCAGGGCGAAGACGTTGCGGATGTCGTCGTCCACGACCAGCGCGGTACGCCCGGCCAAGTGGCCATCGCTTTCCGGTAGCTCAGTGGGCTGACGGTTCTCCGCGCGGGCCAGGGGTACCACGTCGCCGGGGCGTTCCGCAGTCAGGTGCAGGGCGATGCGCTCGCGTAGTTCGTCCAGGCTTGGCAGGAGTTCGAGCGGATGGGCCTGCGCGTGGGCCTGGAGTTGTTGCTCCTGTGCTGCGCCAAGGCGGCGATTGTGGTGTGCGAGCACGGGGATCGCGTGCAGCGCCGGGTCGTCGGCGCGCGCTTGCAGGAAGCGGGACGCGCCGTCGTCGGCCATGTCGAGTTCCAGCACGACGCAGTGGTACGGCTCGGACGCCAGGATCGCTGACGCCTCCTGCACGCCGACAGCCGTCGTGATCTGCGCGGGGTCGCGCCCGTCCAGCAGTTGGCGACTGTCGGCCAGGTCCGCTACGGCGCTCTCGGCGACCAGCGTGAGCAGACCGTGCGGCCGGTCCTCGATCACCAGGAGGCGGCGTGGCTGGGCCGAGGTTTCAGGGTCCTGCTCTCGGTGCTGGTCATGGTGTTGCTCATGGTGTTGAGCGCGTGGGCGGTTGTGCGGGCGGTCGTAGTCGTAGTCATAGTGCTGGTTGTGGTTGTGATCCCGGGTGGGTGTTGGGGTGGTGACGGTGGAGGGGTGTGTGGGGTCGGGGG
>NZ_DASYZI010000204.1:0-3904 GCF_035946395.1 Actinocrinis sp. | reverse complement strand
GCAGGTGCGACTCCGGTATACGTATACAACCGGACCGTGCTGCGGGACCGCGTCGCGTTGGTGCGTACGGCGTCGCCGACCGGTGCGCTGATCTATTACTCGCTCAAGGCCAATCCGCATCCCGGAGTGGTCAATGCACTGACAGGCGTGGTGGACGGCTTCGACGTCTGCTCCACCGCCGAGTTGGAGACAGTGCTCAACACGGGCACCGACCCGGGCGTGGTGTTGTTCACCGGGCCCGCGAAGTCGACCGCCGAGGCGACGAGCGCTCTGGCGTCGGGCGTCGCCGTCACCATCGAGTCCCTCGGGCAGGCCCGGCTGTTCGCCCGTGTCGCCGAGCAGATCGGCGCGTCGGGCCGCGCCGTGCTGCGGGTCAACACGCCGTATCCCGTGAGCGATCCCGAGCAGACCGTCGAGCCGAACCAGTTCGGTCTCGCCGACGACGACCTGGACGAGGCCGCCGAGCTGCTCGCGCGCTCGGCGGTGCGCGTCGAGGGGCTGCACCTGTTCTGGGGGTCACAGCACTTTGACACGTCGGTCATCGCCGGTGCCCGGACCGATGCGCTCGAACGCGCGCGGCGCCTGGCCGGCCGCACCGGCCTGACGCTGGAGACGGTCATGATCGGCGGCGGGATCGGCCTGCCGTGGTGCGACGCGGACCCCGCCGTCGACTGGCCGGGGCTGCACCGCGCCGCGCTGAATCAGGACGCAGAGCTGCGCGCGCTGTTCCCCGAGCCGGCGCCCGCGATCGCCTGCGAGTACGGCCGCGCTATCGCGGGACCGGCCGGAACGCTGCTGACGAGCGTGCTCGACGTGAAAGAGGTCGGCGACCGGCGCTACGTCCTGGTCGACGCCGGCCTGAACCACGCGATGATCGCCAGCCGGCTCGTCGCCGGCGGCCGGCGCGGCGAACCGCGTGTTCGCGCCGTCGGTGCCCGCGACTCGCGCCGCGTGCGCCGAACCTGGGTGAGCGGGCCGCTGTGCTCCAGGCTCGACGTGCTCGCCGCCGACGTCGCGCTGCCCGAAGTCGAGCCGGGCGACCTGCTCGCCTTCGCCGCCCTCGGCGCCTACGGCGCCACGTTCAGCCCGGCCGGCTTTCTGAGCCGCGACCCGGCACGGGAGCTCGTGTACTGAGATGGAGGCGCCGTGACCGCCACCGCCGTCGACGCACTTCGCGCGCTCGGCCCGATCCAGCGCGCTTACCTCGTCGGCGACCAGCCCGGACTCGAACTGCGCAGCCCCGCACGCTATTACCTGCCCTGCGACGTCGATCCCGAGCGGGTGCCCGCCATCGCGCAGCGCCTACGCGACCTGGTGCGTGACCACGCGATCCTGCGTGCCGGCGTCAGCGCAGACCTCGAACTCACGGTCCGCCCCCCAGAGGCAGCCGATCACCTCACGGTCGACATACGCACCACGCCCGACGACGAGTTCCTCGACGTCTGCGAAACGATCCGACGCGAATTCACCGACGACGCCTTCGAATTCGGCTCCTGGCCGCACCTTCGGCTGACCGTCGTCCGCTCACCGCTGCGAGCGCGACTACACCTGATCTACGCGCTGTGGATGATGGACGCCGCAGCGCTCGAAGTCTTCCTGGCCGCTGTCGCGGCGCCGGGTCGGCCGCAGCCCGCCGCCGACGGCCCGCCTGCCGCGCGCCGTGACCGCACCGAGCGCGACGAACGCTATTGGCGTGGCCGCGCCGGCACGCTGCCGGGTCCGGCGGAACTGCCGCTGCGGCCCGACTGGCGGCACGCGGGGCGTCGCGTAGGCCATCGGACGGTCGTTCTCGAACCGGCCGCCGGCCGACGGATCTCGGATATCGCGGCCGAGCACGGCCTGACCCCGGCCGCGGTCTATCTCGCGGCGTACGGGGCGATCCTGTCCCGGCTCGCGGGCGGCCGAGAACACACCGTCACCGTGCTGCACTCCGCGCGGCCGTTCGGCGCCACCGCTTCGATCGGCAATTTCGGCACCACTGTGCCGGTGGAGATCCCGGCGCCAGGCGGGTCGAGCTTCGCCGACCTGGCCCGGGCCGTGCAGGCCCGCAGCCTGAGCCATGCCGTGCACGGCTCGCCGGGCGGGGCGCGGATCGCCCGGCTCGCCGATCCCGACGGCGCGCCGGACCGGCTGCCCCATCCCTTCGCGTTCACCGCTTTCGCCACGGACACGCAGGCTGAGGCGGACGAAGGGCTGCGCAGGCGCTGGGACGAGGTCCAGTTGCGCGTTCCGCAGGTACTGCTGGACCATCAGGCGGCGCTCGACGCGGACGGCACGGTCCGGCTCGGCTTCGACTGGCGGGCCGACGCGTTCGATCCCGGATTCGCCGAGGACTTCACCGAGTGTTGCAGTGGGCTGATCCACGCGCTGGCGCAGGACACTGCGGCGTGGGAAGCGCCACTGCCGGACGTGCTGATGCTGAGGGCTCCGGAACCTCCGGATCCGCTGCAACATACGCCGGGTCCACGTGAAACCCTGCACGAACGCGTGCTGCGCTGTGCCGTCGAGCATCCCGATCGTCCCGCTGTCCGCGACGACGACGAAGTGCTGACCTACGCGGAACTTGTCGCCCGCGCCTCGGCGTCCGCCGCTCTCCTGCGTGCGGCGGGAATCGGCAGCGGCGACCGGGTCGCCGTGCATTTGCCGCGTGGCGTGGGCCAGGCTGTGGCCGAGCTCGGCATCCTGATGGCCGGCTGCGTCTTCGTGCCCATAGATGTCGCCACGCCTCCGGGGCGCATCGAGGCGATCGCAAGACGCGCCGCGCTCCGCTTTGCCTTCACGACGGACTCGCAGCAGTGGGCTCGTCTCGGTGCGCGTCCTCTGACACTGCCGAGCTCGACGCCCGCATACACAGCGCCCGCCGAACCCGTCACCACCTGCCCTACCGCCTACGTCATCTTCACCTCCGGCTCCACCGGTGAGCCCAAGGGCGTCGTCATCTCGCACGCCGCCGCCCTGGCCACTCTGGACGCGGTGAACGCGGAATTCGGCGTCGGGCCGGATGACAGCGTGCTGAGTGTCTCCTCGATCGGCTTCGACCTGTCCGTGTACGACGTCTTCGGTCCGCTGCTGCGCGGCGGCTCGGCGGTGATGCTTTCCGAGGAGTCCGGCCGCAGCCCGGCCGGATGGGTCGAGCGGCTCCAGCGCCATGGCGTGACTCTGTGGAACTCCGCGCCCGCGCTGGCCGCCCTGCTCGCTCAGGAGGGCGCCGCCGTGCCGTCGATACGCACGTTTCTGCTCAGCGGCGACTGGATTCCGCTCACCCTCCCCGGACGGCTCCAACGCCTGGCACCCGCCGCCGAGGTGGTCAGTCTCGGCGGCGCAACCGAGGGCGCCGTGTGGTCGATCTTCCACCGGATCGCCCCGGCAGACCTCGCAGGCCGTTCGATCCCTTACGGACGCCCGCTGGCCGGGCAAGACGTGCTGGTGCTCGACGCCATGCTGCGCCCGTGCCCGGACTGGCACATCGGCGAGCTCTACATCGCCGGGGCGGGCGTGGCCGACGGCTACGAGAACGACCCGGAGCGCACCGCCGCCGCCTTCCTGTCCCACCGCGACTATGGACGCATCTACCGCACCGGTGACCGCGGCCGCCGCTTGCCTGGAGGCGTCATCGAATTCCTCGGCCGCACCGACACCCAGGTCAAACTCAACGGTCACCGCGTCGAACTCGGCGAGATCGAGTCCGTGCTCTGCGATGTCGCAGGCGTTCACCGCTGCGTGGTCGTCGCGCGACCGGCGGATCGGGGCATGCGGCTGGCCGCGTTCGTCGTCCTTGAACCGGACGCTCCGGCGAACTGGCGCACCACGGCCAGCGTGGCGCTGCGTGACGCTCTGCCCTCGTACATGGTGCCGGACGCGATCGTCGAACTCGACGACCTGCCGCTCACCGTGAGCGGAAAGC
>NZ_DASYZI010000203.1:0-4209 GCF_035946395.1 Actinocrinis sp. | reverse complement strand
GGTACCGCGGCCTCGATCGCGGCGGCGTCCGCAGCCGTCAACGTCACGTCCAGCGAGCCGAGCGCCTCCACCAGCCGATCACGGCGACGCGCTCCGACCAGCGGAACGATCAGCTCGTCCTGGGCGGCGACCCAGGCGATGGTCAGCTGAGCCACCGTCACACCCTTGTCCTGGGCGACCTTGCGCAACTGCTCGACCAGTGCGAGGTTCCGATCCAGGTTCTCGCCCTGGAACCGCGGCGAGTGCGCACGGAAGTCGCCGGGATTCGCCGCGCCGCCCGACGTCCAGTGCCCGGACAGCAGTCCGCGTGAGAGCACGCCGTACGCGGTGATTCCGATGCCCAACTCGCGTACCGTCGGCAGGATCTCCGCCTCGACACCGCGTGAGAACAGCGAGTACTCGATCTGCAAGTCACTGATCGGGTGAACTGCGTGCGCGCGCCGGATCGTGTCCGCACCGACCTCGGACAGGCCGATGTGCCGCACGTACCCGGCCTCGACCAGTTCCTTGATCGCGCCGACCGTCTCCTCGACCGGGACGTTCGGGTCCAGCCGTGCGGGGCGGTAGATGTCGACGTAGTCGGTGCCGAGCCGGCGCAGTGAGTAGGCGAGCCAGGTCTTCACCGCGTTCGGGCTCGCGTCGTAACCGAGCCACGCGCCGTCGGGCCCGCGCAACGCTCCGAACTTCAAGCTGATCAGGTAATCCTCCCGGGCGCGATCACGCACGGCGGACCGCAGAAGCAGCTCGTTGTCGCCCATCCCGTAGAAGTCACCAGTGTCCAGCAGCGTCACGCCCGCGTTGAGTGCGGCGTTGACGGTGGCGATCGACTCGGACTCGTCAGCCGGCCCGTAGAGCGCCGACATGCCCATGAGGCCCAAGCCCAGCGCGGCGGTCTCGGGCCCGGTGGTTCCCAGATGACGCTTGTCCATGATCATTACTCCAGCTCCCGGGCGTGCCCCTGCGCGCCCACCTCGTCATAGTAGGACTATCGACTGACAGATTTCAATTTCTGTCACACGTCGCCATTGCGACCTGTGGGCCGAAGCCGCACTCATGGCACGTGCGCAGGCGCCTTTGCCCAGGAGTCACCAATGGCCACCAGTAGCTACCGGCAGCCACCTGAAGAAGTGCTCGATGATGCAGCGTGCGCTGCCCAGGAGTGCGGTATCGCAGAGCTTGTATCTGGCTGGGGGCGACCTTCTCTTGAGAGACAGCACTCGGATACACACGGGGCCGGTATCGCTGTGCACCGGCCGAGTGCTTCTACCAGGGAGGGAAAGTTGAAGGTCAATCGACTGCTGTCGCTGCGAGGGGGGCTGAGCCGGCGCGGTGACGCACGAGGCGGCGTGTGGCGCGTGCTGCCGCTGCTGGCGCTGGCCGCAGCGCTGTTCGCGGCGGGTGCCGCACCGGCCGCGGCCGCGGGGAGCACGAGCGCGCGTTCCGCGCACACGACGAGCACGACGAGCACGACGAGCACGACCAACAGCACCACTACGGCGGCCAAGCCCAAGCCGGTGCCGCCGACGGGCATCGCGGTCGGAACCGCGAACGTGCCCAAGCCGCACACCACCAGCCATGTCGGCGTGCGGCCCATGACCACGTGGACCGTGTCGCTGAGCGTGAGTGCGATGTACCTGTGGCCGACGCAGTACTCGACGTTGACCGCTACGGCCAGCCAGGACGTCGGGCCCACGCCGTACTTCATCTACATCATCAACGCGAACACCGGGGCGGCCGTCGCCGCGTGCGGCAGTGGCACCACCTGCGCGGTCACGCTGACCTACCCCACGCCCACCTACGACTACTTCTACGCCATCATCGCCACCAGCAGCGCCGGCGCGAACCAGCAGGCAATGTCGGCCGAGCCCGGGGTGGAGTGGCGCGGGATCCAGCTCACCCTGGCCGCCAGCCTCAACACCCTGCCGGTGGGCAACACCAGCACCCTGACCGCGACGAGCGACACCGACATCTCGTCCTCGCCGTTCTACATCCAGATCTGGGACACCACCGCCGGCGGCGGCCCGCTGAACGCCCCCTACACCTGCGGCACGGGCACCACGTGCAGCGTCTCAGTGAGCCAGAGCGTCGCGACCACGCACGCCTTCGTCGCCACCTTCGCCTACGACAGCACCACCTACCCGCCCTCCGGCCTGCAAACGACCAGCGCGACCAGCTACGTCACCTGGACCGCCTCCGGCTGGACCATCTCGCTCAACGCCCCGGCCCAGACGATCAACGGCCCCGAGACCATCACGGCGACCGCCAATGGCGACGTCGGTCCCACGCCCTACTACATCCAGATCTTCGATGAGAACGGCACCCGGATCGCGTCCTGCGGCTCCGGCTCGACCTGTTCGGTGAGCTACACGCCGGCCAGGTATCCCGGCAGTTGTTTCGTCGCCTTCGTCGCGTCGTACTCCACCACATTGCCCCCGGCCAACATCCAGGCCTCGTCCAACACCGCGTGCTCCCAGTACGTGTACATCGGCTAACCCGCTAACGGCGCATAAGCCGCCGCAAGCCGGAACTTCGCAATAGCAAGAAGGCGGGGAGCCCCCTGAACACGGGGACTCCCCACCGACATCTCGTAGATCCCTGACGAAAGCCATCGCCAAGGCAAACGGTGCATGATGCGTGATGCGCCACTGGAATGCGACGCCGTCCACAGTTCACCCAAGGCCCCACAGCACCCAACACGCCACGCCACGGCTCGACTTGCCCCGGCGGCGAAACTGAGAAGTATTCAAGTCCAGGGTAGAACTTCACATCAGCGCCAACGCAGATCAAGTGTGCTGTTCAGCGTTGGCGCGTCATGCGTCATGCGTCATGCGTCATGCGTTGTGAGCCGTGAGCCGTGCATCGTGCCTCATCATCAGTCATGAGTTGTGCGTCGTGCCGTAAAGCTACGGACGCGGCTTGCCGCCACGACTCGTGTGCTGCTGCTTGCCGCGATCCCAGTCCGAGCGCGGCCGGGAGCCTCCCGTGCCACGGCGGTCGTCGCGCCCGAAACGGTCGCTGTGCCCCGGACGGTCCGCGTCGCGGCTCCGATCGTTCCGAGCGAACCGGCTGCGACCGTCGCCGCCGCGCTCATCGAAGCCGCGCGCGTCGGATCCCCGGCCTTCGGAGCTGCGGTTCTCCGCGTTGCGGTTCTCGAAGCCGCGACTCTTGAAGCCCTGTCCCTCGAACCCGCGGCTCCCGGATCCGCGATTCTCAGATCCTCGGTTTTCGGAATTGCGGTTCTCAGCGTTGCGGTTCTCGAAACGGTTGCCGCCGAAGCGCTGGCCCTCGTGGCGACGATTGTCGCCGTCGCGCTCGGGCCGTTCGAATCCGCGTCGTGCCCCGTCGCGCTCGTTGAAGTTGCGGCCCGCCTGACCACGTCCTTCGAAAGTACGCTCCGTGGAGCTACGCCCTTCGAACTTGCGCCCATCAGACCCCGGCCCTTCGGATCCGCGGCCTGCTGCCGGCGAGCCATCCCGCCGACTGTCGTGGTCACGGCCGTACCGGTCGCCGTCGCGACGATCGAACGGTCGGTCACGCCGATCGTCGCGGTTGTAATCGTCGCGCTTGTAGCGGTCACCGTCACGGCGCACGAATTGGCCCTGGCCCTGACTCTGAGGTTCGTCCCGGCCTCGCTCACGGCCACCGGTTGCGTCGTTACCGCCACGGCTACCGTTGGCGTCAACGCCGCCGTCGAAGCCACGACGGAAGGTCTCACGACCCTCGGCACCACGACCCTCGGCTCCGCGTCCTTCAAAGCTGCGACCTTCGGATCCGCGACCCTCAGTCCCACGACCCTCGAATCCGCGACCGTCCGTCCCGCGTCCTTCGAATCCGCGTCCTTCGAAGCTGCGCTTTTCGAACTTGCGCTTTTCGGGCTCTCGCTCCCCGAATCCACGCTGTGCGAACTCACGCCCTTCGGAATCACGCCCTTCGGAATCACGCCTTTCGAACGTGCGCCGTTCGAACCCGCGCTCCGCCGATGCGCCGTGGCGCTCGTCGCGGCCGTACCGACCGCCGTCACGGCGCGCATAGCCGCCACCGTTCCCGCCGCTGCCAAAGCTGCCACGTCGCTCGTCACGACCGTACCGGTCGCCGTTCCGGCGCTCGTTCGAGCGGGGAGCCCGCTCGCGCACCGGGAGCGTGAACGGCGTGACATCGCCGGGCTCCGGTACCTCGCGCGCACCCGTCAACTGCACCAAGGCCGCGCTT
>NZ_DASYZI010000202.1:0-8435 GCF_035946395.1 Actinocrinis sp. | reverse complement strand
CGCGAGGCCGACCTCGGCGTGGCCTCCGGCAACGGCAAGGGCCAGATCTTCGTGCGGGGCGAGGTCATCAAGACCGTGCCCGAGGCGCAGATCGTGGAGACCCTGGTCGAGGAGGCGGTCCGGCTGGCCGAGGAGATGGGCCTCGAACTCGGCGACGGGTCGCCCGAAGTCGCGGTCGGCTGATCGCCCGGCCGGCGTACGCACAGTCGTACGTCAGTCGTGGGTTGAACGGCTGCGAGTTGAACGGTTCTGAGAGCGGCTTTGGAACGGGGGCGGCCCCGCTCCTGGGCCGCTCTTAGTGCTGTCTTGACCTTTTACCGCACGTCCACATTATTTCGCTGTGCCTGAGCCGAGTCAGGATGCCCTTTCAGGCCTTAGAGTGTCCAAGAGGGCTACTCGCAGGTGAGAGGCGTAGATCGCGGATGAACGTGGTTACCCGGCTGCTGAGTCCCACCTCGGGTGTGCGCGTACTGGACCACACCGACCTCGACGAGGTTCTGGAGCTGCTCGCCCACAACCCGGTCGACAACGCCTTCATCGGCGCCCGGGTCGAGACGGCGGGGCTGGATCAATGGCAGCTCGGCGGCGAGATGTGGGGGCACTACACCGGCGGGCGGCTGACCTCGCTGTGCTTCTCTGGGGCGAACCTGGTGCCGATAAACGCCACTTCGGAGGCGGTGCGCGCCTTCGCCGACCGCGCCCGCAGACAGGGCCGCCGCTGCTCCTCGATCGTCGGTCCGCGTGGGGCCGCGCTCGACCTGTGGTCGTATCTGGCCCCGCACTGGCACCCCGCCCGCGAGGTGCGCCCGAACCAGCCGGTGATGGCGCTGCGCGAGCCGTCCGCGACGGTACCGCCCGACTTCCGGATCCGGGCCGTGCATCCGGCGCAGCTCGACGTGCTCATGCCCGCCTGCGTCGCCATGTTCACCGAAGAGGTCGGGGTCTCGCCGGTGGCCGCCGACGGAGGGCGGATGTACCGGCAGCGGGTCGCCGAACTGATCAACGCGGGCCGCGCGTTCGCCTGGATCGACAACGACGAGGTCGTCTTCAAGGCCGAGATAGGCGCGGTCACCCGCGCGGTCTGCCAGATCCAGGGCGTCTGGGTCAATCCGAGGTACCGCGGCCGGCGGATCTCCGAGGGTGGCATGGCCGCAGTGGTCGAGTACGCGCTGCGTGACTTCGCCCCCGTCGTCTCGCTCTACGTGAACGACTTCAATCTTCCGGCGCGGGCCTCGTATCACCGGGTCGGCTTCCGCGACGTCTCCGAGTTCGCCTCGGTGCTGTTCTGAACGCTGTGTTGACCTGAACTGCTGTGTTGATCTGATCGACACTGTCCTAAACCACACTGCCCTGAACCACACTGTCCTGATCGACACGGCCCGCGCTAGGCGTGCTTCGCCTCGTGGTCGAGCAGCGCCTGCTTGACGTCGATCCCGTACAGGAACCCGCCGAGCTTCCCGTCCGAGCGCACGACGCGGTGGCAGGGCACGAACAGTGCGGTCGGATTGGTCGCGCACGCGCTGCCCGCCGCGCGCACGGCTCGCGGGTTGCCCGCCGAGGCGGCCAGCTCGGTGTACGTATTGGCGGTGCCCGGTGGGATCTTGCGCAACGCGGCCCGCGCTGCCGTGCGGAACGGCGCGGTCCCGGGCCGCTCCATGGTCTCGACGCCGTCGAGCGCTGCGAGTTCGCCGTCGAAGTACTTGCGCACGGCGGCCAGCGCGCTGTGATCGTCCTCGCTCACGGCGATCGCGTTCATGTCGAGGGCGGCGAGCTGCGCCAACTGCTCGACGGACGTCGTGAAGCCCGACGCGTGCACGACGTCCCCGTCGACCAGGACGGTGAACGGGCCGAGCGGGGTGGTGGTCTGACGGGCCGTGATGCCGGTCGTCCGGTTAGCCATGACGTCGACGCTCCTCTCGTGGTGCGAAGCGGTTTCGCACTCTTCGAGTCTCCCTCATCGCGCGGACGCTCTCTGGCGGTTTTCGGACGTGACGATCAGGCCGGCGGACTCAGTCCAGCAGGCGCTGCCGCCAGTACGAGAACGACGACTCCGGATCGCCGGTGTATGCCCACGGCAGGCGCGTCACGTGCTGGCCTATCGCCTGGAGCGCCGGACGCGCGTCGTTGTGCCGATCGGCGTAGATCAGCCCGTGCGCCAGGTAGTTCAGGTCCGCCTTCGCCTGCGCGTGCTGCCGCCCCGGCCGCCGGAACCAGCGCTCCAGGATCCGGTCGAGGTCCAGCCCGACCTGGTCCTCGGTCCACATCATGTCCAGCCCGGCGCGCCCGGCACCGCGCTTGTCCGCGGAGTGGGCACGGTACGACTCGGCGTGCGCGACCAGCGGCAGCACCGTGAGCGGCGAGCCGTCCGGCGCCTCACCGGCCAGCCAGTAGGCGAAGTCGTACATCTCGGCGTGCGAGCCGTGCCAGGCCGCGAACAGGTAGATCAGGGTCTGGTGATGCCCGTCCCGGCTCCACGGATCGCGATCGCGCAACTCGTTCCAGCGCCGCCACAGCTCGTCCCGGCTCGATCCCTGCGCTCTGGCCAGGGTGATCAGGCTGATCCACGGCATCGGGTCCTTCGGCGAGAGCGAGGCCGCGCGTCGGCACAGCGCCTCCACCTCCGGCAGCGTCTTGCTGGTCCCGGTGTCCCGCACCTGCGAGCGGTCCCGCACCGCGCGGACCACCTCGACCTGGGCGCGCAGCGTAGCGGCGTCGGGGTTGTGCGGATCGAGCGCCTGCCAACGCTCGATCCAGGCGCTGGCCGCGCTGGTGTCCGCCAGCACCTTGACCCGGTGGACCCGCCGGTCCCAGTTCTTGCGCGTATCCTCCAGCAGGTCGCGCGTCGGCTCCCAGCGGCCCTGGGCGAGCTCGTCGCGCGCCTCGGCCAGGTCGAGGTCGTCGAACGCCGGATCGAACGACACCTTGAACGCCTTGGAGCGAAACACCGCCATGGCAGCGCAGTGTAGGACTCTTCGAACGCAATCGGGGCGGCAATCCACTGGTTGCCTCGCGGGCGCGGAATCAAAGCAGCCGAACTTTGTCCCGCCGCCGGATATTCTCGTTCACGACGCAGTGACCGCAGGACCGCCGAACATCCCCACAACCCTCCCAGCTAGGAGCACCGCAGTGATCTCGCGCATGTCCACGCTGTTCCTCCGGACCCTCCGCGACGATCCGGCGGACGCCGAGGTGCCGAGCCACAAGCTGCTCGTGCGGGCCGGCTACGTGCGCCGGGTCGGGCCGGGCATCTACTCCTGGCTGCCGCTCGGCAAGACCGTGCTGGACAACATCGCCCGCGTGGTCAAGCAGGAGATGGACCGCATGGGCGCGCAGGAGGTCCAGTTCCCCGCGCTGCTGCCCCGCGAGTACTACGACTCGACCGGCCGGTGGGTCGAGTACGGCCCGAACCTGTTCCGGCTCAAGGACCGCAAGGGCGCGGACTACCTGCTCGGGCCGACGCACGAAGAGATGTTCACCCTCATGGTGAAGGGCGAGTACTCCTCGTACAAGGACCTGCCGGTGATCCTGTACCAGATCCAGACCAAGTACCGGGACGAGGCACGCCCGCGGGCCGGCATCCTGCGCGGCCGCGAGTTCCTGATGAAGGACTCGTACTCGTTCGACCTCGACGACGAGGGCCTCAAGCGCTCGTACGAGCTGCACCGCGAGGCGTACATCCGCATCTTCACCCGGCTCGGCCTGGACTACCGGATCGTCTCGGCGATGTCCGGCGCGATGGGCGGCTCCGCCTCCGAGGAGTTCCTCGCGCCCGCGCCGACCGGCGAGGACACCTTCGTCTCCTGCACCAACTGCGACTACGCGGCCAACACTGAGGCGGTCGAGGGACGTCCCGGCGCCGCGCTGGACGCCTCCGCCGAGCCCGCGCTCAAGGTCTACGACACGCCGGACACCCCGACCATCGACACGCTCGTCGACCTCTTCAACACCTTCGGCCTCGACCGCACCGTCACCGCGGCCGACACGCTGAAGAACGTCGTGGTGAAGCTGCGCGCGCCCGGCGCGGACAAGACCGAGGTGCTGATCGTCGGCGTGCCCGGGGACCGCGAGGTGGACCTCAAGCGGCTGGAGGCCGCGGTCGCCCCGGCCGAGGTCGAGCTGTTCGAGGCCGCGGACTTCGCAAAGCACCCGGCCCTGGTGCGCGGTTACATCGGTCCGCAGGCTCTGGCCGAGGCCGGATACACCTACAAGGTGGACCCGCTGGTCGTGCCCGGCTCGGCCTGGATCACCGGCGCGAACGAGACCGGCAGGCACGCCGCGCACGTCGTCTACGGCCGCGACTTCACCCCGGTCGGCACGCTCGGCGCCGCCGAGGTGCGCAACGGCGACGCGTGCCCGCGCTGCGGCTCGGCGCTGGTGATCGGCCGCGGCATCGAGATCGGGCACATCTTCCAGCTCGGCCGCAAGTACGCCGACGCCTTCCAGTTCGACGTGCTCGGTCCGGACGGCAAGCCGGTGCGGATCACCATGGGCTCGTACGGCATCGGCGTCTCCCGCGCGGTCGCGGTGATTGCCGAGCAGAAGCACGACGAACTCGGCCTGGTCTGGCCGCGTGAGGTCGCCCCCGCGGACGTGCACCTGGTCGCCACCGGCAAGGACGACACGGTCTTCGACGCCGCGGCGCGGCTCGCGGCCGAGCTCGACGCCTCCGGCGTCCGGGTCCTGTTCGACGATCGGCGCGGCGTCTCACCCGGCGTCAAGTTCAAGGACGCCGAACTGATCGGCGTGCCCACCATCGTCGTGGTCGGCAAGGGCCTGACGGAGGGCGTCATCGAGGTGCGTGACCGGGCCACCGGTGAGCGTGAGGACGTTCCGGTGGCCGAGGCCGCCGTCCGTATCCGCGAGCTGACAAGCTGACGCAATCGGGATAAAGGGACCACCGGTTCACGTACCGTAGCTGTGTCGGGCCATCGGATCCCGCGGCTCGGACCTGACCCGACGCCGAAGCGACTACGCTGGTGGGCGACGACATTCAGGACCAGACCACGCATGTGTCGAGGAGCCGACCCCGATGAGCCCGACCGCAGCATCCCGACTCGACCGGCAGAAGCTGCGCGCGCTGCTTGAGCCGGTCGTCGAGCGGTCCGGAGCCGAGTTGGAAGACCTGACCGAGCAGCGGGCCGGCTCGCGCCGGCTGCTGCGCGTCGTGGTGGACCGGGACGGCGGAGTCTCGCTGGACGACATCGCCGAAGTCACCCGATCGGTCTCCGACGCGCTCGACGCGTACGACGGCCTCGGTGACACCGCCTACGTCCTCGAAGTCACCTCGCCCGGCGTCGACCGGCCGCTGACCACGCCCCGGCACTGGCGGCGTGCGACCGGGCGGCTGGTCAAGGCCACGCTGGTCGCGGGCGGCGAGCTCGTCGGCCGGGTGGTCGCCGCGGCCGACGAGAGCGTGACGCTGCTGGTCGAGCAGGCGCAGGCGAAGCAGAAGCAAGCGCAGCCGGAGCGGACGCTGGCCTATGGCGAGATCGCCAAGGCCAGGATGCAGGTCGAGTTCAACCGGGCCGACGACGCCGAAGACGAGGACGTGGTGGGGGATCCGGGCGACGACGAAGACGGGGACGAAGACCGGACAGACGGCCGGGTACTGGGGCCCGGCCGCACCGGCGAGAGCTGATTGAGGAAGCGATGGACATCGATATGCGGGCGCTGCGCGACCTGGCGCAGGACAAGGAGATCTCGCTCGACCGGCTCTTCGAGGCGATCGAGCAGGCGCTGCTGCTCGCGTACGAGCGGACCGAGGGCGCCCGCGCCAAGGCCCGGGTCGAGCTCGACCGCAAGAGCGGCCACGTCGCGGTGTGGGCCACCGAGACCGACGAGGACGGCCACCCGATCGGACTGGAGTTCGACGACACCCCGACCGGTTTCGGCCGGATCGCCGCGTCGACCGCCCGGCAGGTCATCGCCCAGCGGCTGCGCGAGGCCGCCGACGAGGCGGTGTTCCGCGACTTCGCGGCCCGCGAGGGCGACCTGATCACCGGCAAGGTGCAGCAGGGCGACGATCCGCGCAACGTGCTGGTCGAGATCGACTCGGGCAAGAAGGAGAGCTTCGAGGCGCTGCTGCCCGCGCCCGAGCAGGTGCCCGGCGAGCGTTACGAGCACGGCACCCGGATTAAGTGCCTCGTCATCGCGGTGCGCCGCGGCCAGCGCGGTCCGCAGGTTACCCTCTCGCGCACGCATCCGAACCTGGTGCGCCGGCTCTTCGCGCTCGAAGTCCCCGAGGTGGCCGACGGCACCGTGGAGATCGCGGCGATCGCCCGGGAGGCCGGGCACCGGACGAAGATCGCGGTGCGCTCGACCAAACCCGGGGTGAACGCGAAGGGCGCCTGCATCGGCCCGGTCGGCTCACGGGTGCGCAATGTGATGAACGAGCTGCACGGTGAGAAGATCGACATCGTGGACTGGTCCGACAACCCGGAGCGGCTGGTCGCCTCCGCGCTGTCCCCGGCCAAGGTGACCAAGGTGCACATCGTCGACTTGGAGACGAAGTCCGCGCAGGTCACGGTGCCCGACTACCAGCTGTCCCTGGCCATCGGCAAGGAGGGCCAGAACGCCCGCCTGGCCGCTCGGCTGACCGGGTGGCGCATCGACATCCGATCCGACGCCGAGCAGCAGCCGGCTCACTGAGTGACGACCGGTCACCCGTTCGGGCAATATGCCGCTGCGCCGGGTCCGGTCAGGCCATCGCGCCCAACTGCGACGAGCCCGGCCAAATACGCGGTCAAGGTCGAAGAGCCCAAATACGCCGTATACGGTCGCCGGAGGGGCGCGAGACGGGTGATCGTGGGGGTAAGATAAGACGTGACTGGCCTGCCGACCGAGCCGGGAGACTGCGGCGCGCCCACGCGTACCTGCGTTGGCTGTCGTGTTCGGGATGGGCAAGACCGGCTGCTCCGGGTCGTCGCCGGGGAGGGCGAGGTTCTGCCCGATCCGCGTCGGCGCCTTCCGGGCCGCGGCGCTTATCTGCACCCGCGGCTCGCGTGTCTCGCCATCGCCGAGCGAAAGCGGGCTTTCCCGCGGGCCTTCCGCCTGCCGGGACCGTTCGCGGTCGGCGCGGTGCGCGCGCGGCTGGAGGCGTTCGAGGCCGAGGCGTACGACCGGGTGCGGAACGATGATGTAGCGCAGCGGTGATGGAGTAAAGCCGTCGGTTTTCCCGTTACACGGCGCGGTGGGTCTTCCAGCGCGGTGTGGTGCGGGCACCGGCGAAATTCATGCAGTAACAACAGTGGCAATCATGCGGTCGACACGACCCATGAATCGCTACGACGTGGAAAGCGGGTCGAGAAACGCGATGAGCACGCGATGAGCGCCCAGCGATGAGCACGCCCATGCAGTAACACAGACGGTCGCGCGGGGAAGACGCGGACCGAGACAGGAGTGAAGTGGCCAAGGTCCGGGTCTATGAACTCGCCAAGGAAATGGGTGTTGAGAGCAAGGTCATCATGGCCAAGCTTCAAGACCTCGGTGAGTTCGTCCGTTCAGCGTCCTCCACGGTGGAGGCGCCGGTCGTCCGAAAGCTGAAGGATTCGTTCGAAGGCGGAGGCAAGGTCTCCGCGTCCGGCGGTTCGGCGGGTACCGCCGCCGCCCCGCGGCCCGGTGCGCCGAAGCCCGGCCCACGTCCCGGCCCCGTGCCGCCCAAGCCCGCGCCGGCGGCCTCCAAGTCGGCTCCGCGTCCGGTGCCCAACGGCAGCGCCGCGCCGTCCGCCCCGGCTTCGCCGGTGGCTCCCGCGCCGCAGCAGACGCCCGGTCCGCAGTCCCCGGGTCCGCAGTCCGTGCGCCCGGCGCCCAGGCCCGCGCCGCGTCCCGCTCCGGCCGCCCCGACCTTCGAGGCCCCGGCGGCTCCGCCCGCTCCTGCGTCCTCCGGCGGTCACGGCCCGGCGTCGCCGAGCGCGCCGCCGCAGGGCGCCGGCTCGTCCGGCAGTGCCCCCGGTCCTCGTCCGGCACCCGGTCCGCGTCCTGGACCGGCCTCTGCGCGTCCCGGCGGTGGCGCCCCCGGCGCCGGCAGGCCCGGCGGCGGCTCGCCGCGCTCCGGCTCCGGGCGCCCGACCGGCCCGCGCCCCGGGAACAACCCCTTCACCTCCGGCTCGACCGGCATGCCGCGCCCCGGCGCGCCGCGTCCGGGTGGTGGCGAGCGCGACCGTGATCGCGACCGCGACAGGGACCGCGGTGACCGCGCGCCCCGCAGCGACGCTCCGGGCGGTCCCCGTCCGGGCATGCCGCCGCGTCCCGCCGCCCCGCGCGGCGACCGTGGTGACCGAGGCGACCGCGGTGGTGCCCCCGGCGGTCCGCGCCCGAACCCGGGCATGATGCCCAACCGGCCTTCTCCCGGCCCCCGCCCCGGCGGCGGCCCTGGTGGCGGCCCGCGTCCCGGCGGCGGCCCCGGTGGTCCCGGCGGTGCCCGTAGCGGCGCTCCG
>NZ_DASYZI010000201.1:0-3631 GCF_035946395.1 Actinocrinis sp. | reverse complement strand
GAGGGCGGCGAGCAGCGCCATGACGCGTACCTCGCCGACGTCCACACCGCCCGGCGCGTCGAAGCCGTTGTCCACGGCCTGCTGCACCGCGATCGGGATGACGATGCGGCCGGTCGTGGCGATCACCGCGAGCAGCATCGTAACCCCGATGCCGCGCGTGAACTCGGGCGAGAGCCGCAGGCCCTCGCGCAGGATGGCGAGCGCGCCGCCGGAGGCCTCGCGCACCGGCGGGAGGGGGGTCGCGGCGGGCGTGGGTGCGGTGTCATCGAACACTGCGTCATCAAACGCAGGGTGATCAAACGCAGGGTCATCAAACGCAGCGCCATCGAACGCTGTGTTGTTGGCCGCTGTGTTGTTGGCCGCCGCGCCGTCGAGCGTTGTGTCATGGGTTGTGTTGTTGATCGCTACGCCATCGATCGCCGTGTCATCGAAGGTGGCGTCATCGAGCGCTGTCACGCGGCTGCTCCTTCGAGGTCTTCCGCCGTCGCTTCGCCGGCGTCCTCGGCGGCACGAGCGTAGGCGGTGATCAGGTCGCGGTAGCCGACACTGCGTTCGAGCAACTCCTCGTGGGTGCCCCGGTCCGCGATGACGCCGTCGTCGAGGAACAGCACCTCGTCGGCAAGTGCCACGGTGGCCCTGCGATAGGCGATCACGATGACGGTGGCGCCGAGCGCGCTGTCCTTGAGTCCGCCGAGAATCGCCGCCTCCACGCTCGGGTCGACCGCCGAGGTGCAGTCGTCGAGGATCAGCAGCCTGGGCCGCCGTACCAGCGCCCGAGCCAACGCCAGGCGTTGGCGCTGGCCGCCGGACAGGGTCGTGCCGCGCTCGCCGATCACCGTGTCGAGGCCGTCCGGCAGCGCGTCGACGAACCGCTCGGCCTGCGCGGTCCGCAGCGCCGCGCGCAGTTCGGCCTCGGAACGCTCCTCGCCGAGCGCGATGTTGGCGCGGACGCTCTCGCCGAACAGAAAGGTCTGCTGGGCGACCAGGGCGACCGCGTGGGGCACCTCGCCGCGGGCCAGGTCGCGCAGGTCGGCGCCGTCGAGCCGGATCGCGCCGCCGGTCGGGTCGGCCAGACGGGCGAGGAGGGTGGCAAGGGTGGACTTACCAGCGCCGGTCGCGCCGACGATCGCGACGGTGCGGCCGGGTTCGATGCGTGCCCCGACCCCGCGCAGCACCGGCGCGTCGGGCGCGGATTCGTAGGCGAATTCGAGCCCGACGACGTCCACGGCGGCTGGGCCCGCGTCGCGGGCGAGTCTCCGGTGGCCGTATTCGGTGTGCTCTTCGGCACCGAGGACGGCCTGCACCCGGCGGAATCCGACCACGCCGCGCGGCAGGTCGCCGAGGACCCAGCCGATCGCGCGGATCGGGAAGGCGAGCAGGGTGATCAGGTACGCGATGCTGACCACGTCGCCCGGCCTGGTCTGCCCGGCGGCCACGCGGGTCGCGCCGAGCAGCAGGACCGCGAGCACGCCGAGGTTGGGCAACGCTTCGAGCATCGGGTCGAACAGCGAGCGTGCGCGCCCGGCGTGGATGTTGGCGTCGCGCAGCGCGCGGGCACGCTCGGCGAAGCGCTCGGTCTCGGAGTCCTCCCGGCCCAGGGTCTTGACGACCAGCGCGCCGTCGAAGGACTCGTGTGCGACCTCCGCGACGTGCGCGCGCAGTTCCTGGGCGCGGGCGAAGCGGGGACCGGCGTACCGGGTGTAGGCCGTGTTGAGCGCGATGACGGCCGGCAGGAGCAGCACGCCGACCAGGGCGAGCACCGTGTCGGTGAGGAACATGTCCACCACGGCCATCAGCAGCATGACGACGACGCCGAGGCTCATCGGCAGCGGGTGCATCGGCTGGAACGCCATCTCGATGTCGGAGTTGGCGTTCGAGAGCAGCTGGCCGGTGGGGTGGCGCTGGTGCCAGCTCAGCGGCAGCCGCAGGTACGCTTCGCCGACCTTGCGCCGGTAGTCGGCCATCGCGCGGAAGGCCGTGATCGCCGCGAGTATCCGGCGGCCGAAGATCCCGATGACCTTCGCGACCGCGACACCGACGATCAGCAGCCCGGCCACGGCAAGCCCGCCGCCGGGCGCCGAGCCGCTGTGCAGGTCGGGCAGCACGACGTGGTCGGTGGCCCAGCCGACGGCCCAGGCCGCGCCGACGGTCATCGTGCCGTACAGGGCGCTGCCCGTGACCGCGCCGGCGAACACGCGCGGCGCACTGCGGATGCCGACGGCGAGGATGCCGAGGCCTTGGCGGAAGGTCGGCTTGGACTGGACCGCTTCGGACAGATCGAGCGGAACGGACAAGGCGGTATCGGCTCGGCGGCGTCGGCGGCTGAGCAAGAGGCCCCCCTCGGTTCTGGTGCGCGTGTGGGTTACCGCGCACGTGAAGCCCACAAGACTCTAATGTGCAACGCCACTCGCGTATAGGAGATTTCCGCGCGCCACCCCTTACCCGCTCGCAGCGACGCGCTTTGACACGGTCATCGCCTCCACGGGTGCGATAACGGTATCCTTCCCGGCGAGCACAGCTGCATGGGGACTCTCGAACTTGACCGTGGCCTTCATGGGCGGCTGTAGGCTCGCCCGCCGCTGCGCGTCGGCCAACCCTGTGCCGCCGGCCGCGGTCAAGTTCGAAGAAGGTGCATGGGTCGGCTGGAACGCGAGACAGCGGGAGGCACCATGGGCGGGTTCGCAGCGGTTGAGCGCTACGCGCTGGCCGACACTTTGATCCGCGTCGGGCCGGATGCGCCGACGCTGTGCACGGGATGGAGCGCCGCCGATCTGGCGGCACACTTGGTGATCCGGGAGGCGCGGCCGCTCGCGGCGATGGGAATCGTCGTCAAGCCGCTGGCACCGCTGACCAAGCGGGTGCAGGAGGCCACCAGGGCGCGCACCCCGTACGCGACGCTGGTCGAGCGCGTCCGGCAGGGGCCACCGCTCTGGTCGGTGTTCCGGCCCGGCCCGATCGACACCGCGGCGAACACCTTCGAGTACTTCGTGCACCACGAGGACCTGCGCCGCGCCGTCGGCGACGGACCGCGCGAGCTGGAGCCCGACCAGTCCGACGACTTGTGGGAGCGGCTGCGCAGGCAGGCTCGGCTGATGTTCCGCCCTGCGCGGGTGGGCGTGACCCTCGTACGCGCGGAGAACAGCGGCAGCCCGCGGCAGACGGTCGTGGCCAAGGCGGCCACACCGCTGATGGTCACCGTCACCGGCCCGGTCGGCGAACTGGTCCTGTTCGCCTTCGGCCGTAAGGGCGCCGCCCGGGTGCAGCTCACCGGCGACGACGCGGCTGTAGACCGGCTGCGTGGGACCAAGCTCGGCATCTGACGGATCGTCTGACCGTGTGATCTGACGCCTCGTCGGCCGGCGGCCCCGCGCGTGTCGCTGCTGCCGCGTACTAGCGCAGGTCCTCCGGCAGCAGCTCCGGCGGGAAGTCCTGGTAGACGACCGGCACGAGCCAGCGGTCGATTGCCGTCGCGCCGACCGACGTGAACGAGGGCATCGTCGTCGCGGGGAACGGACCGCCGTGCTGCTGGGCGTGGGTGACGGCGACGCCGGTCGGCCAGCCGTTGAAGATGACCCGCCCGGCGCGCTCGGCGAGCGTCCTGCCCACCAGCCGCGCCTCCTGCACGTCGTCG
>NZ_DASYZI010000200.1:0-25576 GCF_035946395.1 Actinocrinis sp. | reverse complement strand
CTTCCAAGCTGCTGTCGTTTTCCGGGTAGACGTATCCGCAGGTGTCGAGCACGAGTTCGGCGAACATCGCCTCGGCCCAGGAGAACCACTCACGGGTCCAGCGCTCGGGACGATCTGCGTGGAAGGACTCGTGGATACGGGTCGTGCCCCCGTCCGTGGCCAGCAGGATCTCGATCGCCGCACGCCCTTCCGCCGGATCCGTGCTGGTCAGGGCGGCAGCCGCGAGCGCGATGGGCCAGATGTGGCGCCGTGGAGTGTGCGGGCTGCCGACCCCGGACGCGGCTGAGCCCCGATAGAAGTATCGATTGCGCCCGCTGAGCACGAACGCGCGGGTTGCCAGGTACACCGGATCGTCCGGGCGGCAGTATCCGATCAGCGGCAGCGCGAGCAGGCTGGGGATGTTCGCGTCGTCCATTTCCAGGACGCCGCCGCGGCCGTCGACTTCATAAGCCCAGCGCGGTCCGGTCGCCGGGTCGTCGAGCACGGCGTGGTCGCGGATGCCGGCATCGATCACGGCGCGCAATCGCCGCGCTCGTTCGAGCGCGCTTTCGGCCGCCCCGGTATGCGGCTGCGCCACCGCCGCGATTTCGGCCAGGAAACCGAGCACGACGGAGGCGAACATGTTGCCCGGCACGTTGTAGCCGTAGCGGCAGGCATCGTCGCTCGGCCGGAATCCGCTCCACGTCATCCCGGTCACGCCGACCGCACGCCCGCGTCCGCCCCGTGCCAGGTCACCCGGGAACGGGCCCCGATAACGCTGGAACCGATAAGCCGAACGCGCCTCGTGATCCTGCTCGGTCTCCCAGGTGTCCAGGATCCGGCCGACCGCGCGCCAGAACAGCGCGTCGAAGATATTCGCGTGGCCGTAACGGCGCCACGTCCGATAGGCGAGCAACAGCGGGAAACACAGCGAGTCGACCTCGTATTTGCGCTCCCAGACCCAGGGATCGCGATCGGTGACGTCCTGGTGGCCCGCGCCGCTCGGCCGGGAGTTGAATGCGTTCGCGTACGGATCCAGGACGATGAATTCCAGCTGTCTGCGCAGCACCCCGACGACGAACTGCTCGGCCCACGCCGCGTCGTCCAGCCGCAGGAACGGCATGACCTGGGCGGCGGAGTCTCGCAACCACATCGCCGGAATATCGCCGGTGACCAGGAACACCGTGCCGTCGTCGAGCCACTCGGCGGCACGGCCGGCGGTCTCGGCGAAGAACCGGGCCACGATCCGCGCCGCGCGCTCGTCGCCGAGCACGTCCCGGATCCGCCCCTCGACCGCTGCGAAGCCGCCAACCGCGTCGATCACCGAACCACTCCCTCACTCACGATGTTACGGAGGCAGGGCTCGATCGGCACCCGAGCACGGGCGCAGGTCGCGTCTCCATAACGTCCCGGCGGATGCGTCAATCGCCGTAGCCGAATTTCACCTGCGCGAGTGAACAATCCGCCACCGCACCGCCTGAGCTGACACACAATCAGCTTGGCAGCACTATCAAGGGGCGCAATGGATGAAGACGAACTCGACCTGCGAACTACCCAACTGGACGCGGTGGAACGCAGCATCGTACGCGTGCTGCACGACGGCACGTCGCTGTCGCGCGCACGCGTACTGCGCCGGACCCGGCCTTATCTGCGCTGCGCGCCGTCAGGGATTCTGGGTGAGAAACGCTTGCGCGGCCGCTTGGCCTCTGCCGAGGAGCGTCGACTGCGCCGCTCTGTCGAGGTTGAAATCCCTCGACGAGTAGCCGGAGGTGTCGACATAGATGGTGCGCTGATTGACGCCCTCGGCGGCCAGGCCGTACCGGTTCCATTCCGAGGTCAGCGTCTCCAGGCAGTGCACCGCGATCTCCAGCGCGGTGGTCACCGGCGTGTCGGGAAGGTCGTCGGACGGGGCGCTGGACAGTTTGATCCCCCAGGTGGGCCAGCGCGGCGGCCGGCCGTCCGTACGGTCGAACGCGGTGATCGGGAAGTTGGACAGCATCCCGCCGTCGACCCAGGTCACCTGGCCGCGGTTGGTGGCCAGCTGCACCGGGCGAAAGAAGAAGGGGATGGACATCGACGCGCGCACCGCCTCCACGACCTGCTGCTCGGCGGCGGCGAACCCGTACTGGTCGTAGTCCCACGGAAGGCGTACCAGCACCTTGCGCGACACGTCGCTGGTGTGCACCACGATGGCATAGCGCTGATACGGCTGGAGCGAGGTCTGCGGGTCGTCGATGCTCAGGTCGGCGAACGTCCGCACCCCCCTGGCCGCCAGGATCGGTCCGAGCCATTCGACGAGGATGTCGGACTTGTGCATCCCTTCGCGCAGCATGAACTCGACGTAGTCGCCGAGCTTCCCGGTGGCCCGTTGCAGCGGGGACTCCTTCGCGAACTGCGAGTAGGGCACGTCGTACATGACCTCCCCCAGTTCGTGGAGGTCGCGGTTGTCCTTCTGGTAGGACGCCACCAGGGCCGCGACGATCGCACCGGCGCTGGTGCCGGCTATCCGCGGGAACCGATAGCCCTCGTCGTACAGGTGGAGCACGGCCCCGAGCAGCGCGATGCCCTTGACTCCGCCGCCTTCCAGGACGAGATCCACCGGCTTGCGTTCGTTCCCCATGACGATCCCCCTCGCGGATCTTCGATGAAGCGACTGCCCGTGCCATCAACTCTTCGAACCTGGCCGGGGCTCTGTGGCGGCCCTGTGGCAGCTCAGTGGCGGCTCAGTGGCGACTGTAGGCCCGCCCGCCGCCGCGTGTCGGCCGAACCTGCGCGGTCATGGCCGAGTTCGAAGGGAATGATGATTCCCCGGAGTTTTGTCATCGCATTGACGGCCGATACCGACGAGCACCCGCGTGATCATTTCGTGCCGTTCGGCAGAAACCAATCCCCGAACAACTTAGCATCGGCGGATGGGGCTCTGCTTCACCCATAAGGGTGATTATTTAGCCGGCCGGCTTCCCTTTCGGGTAGATCTACTCGGCGGACGTTGACAGGGTTCGTTTATTCTGCCACCGTGCTCAGCATTACTGTAGCGGGACGTGGAAGCCGCTGATCAGGCCCGGCGACGGCTTTCTACTCCGGGTGGGCCAGCAGCCGTACATCGACAGGCGAAACTCGGGCGAGCGGGTTGGGCCGGCGTCCGGCAATTCCGGCATTGCGCCGAATCGCCCGAACAGGTTTTAGGGGGAATCAACTGTGTCGTCGAGCGCGAAACCGCCCGGGACCGAAAGCACGTCCGACACGCCATACCGGCCGAATTGGTTCTTGCGGCTCTATGACCGGATCACCGGCCGGGCGGCTGTGAAGCATCCCTGGTACAAGTTGCCCGAGGCGCTCGGCCTCGCTGAACTCATCGGCATCCGTGACACGCTCCGGCAGAAGAACCTTTTCGACACCTCGCGCCTCCCGGCGGTCAATCCCACGCAGCCGCTGCCGTACGACGAGTCGTACCTGACCGCGCGCACGCCGGACGGCAGCTGGAACGACCTGAAACACCCCGAGATGGGGATGGCCAACACCCGCTTCGGCCGCAACGTCCCGCTCGACCGCACCCGGCCCGACAAGGACCGGATGCTGGTGCCGAACCCGCGCGAGGTCAGCCTGAAGCTGATGACCCGCGACAAGCTCGACGCGGCCACCGCGGGCAACGCGCTGATCGCGGCCTGGCTCCAGTTCATGATCCACGACTGGTTCAAGCACGGCACCAGCCCCAAGACCGACCCCTGGGTCCTGCCCCCGGTCGAAGGCGACGACTGGCCGGCGCCCCCCGTGACGGTCATGCGCACCCCGCCGGACCCGACGACCCCGGCCGGCTCGGCGCTGCCGCCGACGTATCTCAACACGAACACGCACTGGTGGGACGGGTCGTCGATCTACGGCAACGACCTCCCATCGCAGCGGTTCCTGCGCGAGGGCGCGGGCGGGCGGCTGCGCCTGGTCGACGGGCTGCCGCCGATCCCGCCCGACCCGGCGCAGGACCCGACCCTGGTGCCGGGCTTCTGGCTGGGCCTCGGCATGATGCAGACCCTCTGGTCGCAGGAGCACAACAGCGTCGCCGGCATGCTCGCCGAGGCGCACCCGGAGTTCGACGACGAGACGCTGTTCCAGAAGGCCAGGCTGATCACCTGCGCGCTGATCGCCAAGATCCACACCGTCGAGTGGACGCCCGCGGTCACCGCCCACCCCACGGCCGTCGAGGCGCTGCACACGAACTGGTGGGGCCTGGCCGGCAAGAAGCTGCACAAGTTCGCCGCGACGATCTCCAAGAACGAGGCGCTGCGCGGCATCCCGGGCACCGACACCGAGGACTACGGCGTGCCGTACGCCCTGACGGAGGAGTTCGTCGCCGTCTACCGCATGCACCCGCTCGTGCCGGACGACTTCGACTTCCGGTCGGTGCACGGCGACGCGCCGACGCTCGGCCCGCTCACCTTCAGCGACCTGACCGGGCCGCAGGCCGTCCCGATCCTGCGCGAACAGCGGCTGACCGACATCATCTACACGTTCGGCACGATGAATCCCGGGCTGGTCACGCTGCATAACTTCCCCAAGGGCCTGCAAACGTTCAAGCGCCCCGACACCGGCGCGTACGTGGACATGGCGGCCCTGGACATCCTGCGCTGCCGTGAACTCGGCGTGCCGCGGTACTGCGAGTTCCGCGAACTGCTGCACCTCCCGGTGCCACGCAGCTTCGAGGACGTGACCAGCAACAAGGTCTGGGCGCAGGAGATGCACGACGTGTACGACGGCAAGATCGAGGACCTCGACCTGATCCCCGGCGTCATGGCCGAGGACTTCCCCGAGGGCTTCGCGTTCAGCGACACGGCGTTCCGCATCTTCGTGCTGATGGCCTCCCGGCGGCTCAACAGCGACCGCTTCTTCACCGACTCCTTCACCGACGAGATCTACACGCCCGAGGGCATGGCGTGGATCTCGGACAACACGATGAACACGGTGCTGGTGCGGCACTGCCCGGACCTGGCGCCGACCGTGGCGAACCTGCCGAACGCGTTCGGGATCTGGGAGAGGACGACTGCCAAATGACTGACACGCAGTCTCTGGACGACCTGCGCGTCGCCACCGTCAACGAGCATATGCGGCTGGAGAACGCCTACGACTTCCCCGGGTGCATCGGGAAGTTCGGAAAGCCGAAGTACCAGCTGGTCGCCGACGGCGAGCTGTACGACGGCACGGACCGCGTGCACTACTTCCTGTCGCAGAACCACACGGCGTTCCCCGACTTCGTCTTCGAACCCACCCGGGTGTCGCCGACGACGAATGCCGTGGTCGTCGAAGGGCACTTCGTCGGCACGCACCTGGGGCCGTGGCGCGGTCTGCCGGCCAGCGGGAAGAAGGTCGACTTCGAGATGTGCCTCATCTTCGAGTTCGACGGCGAGTCGATGACCAACGAGAAGCTCTACTTCGACCTGAGCACCCCGCTGCGGCAGTTGGGCATCGCGGACGACTACAACTCGCTGCGCGGCAAGCTGACCGCCGCGATCAACCACCCGGTCGTCATCATCAAGGCCCTCATCTTCAGCCTCACGCACCGCGGGCGGCGGAACGGGGCGAAGCCAGCGTCATGATACTTAAATACTTCGTCACGATCCTCTACTCGATGCTGCTCGCCGGCGGCGTCTTCGTCGGCGCCCGGCAGATCTACCAGGGCTTCCGAAAGCCCGGCGAGCTGCTGAACCCGCTGTTCGGCAACCCGGTCGCGATCCGGCTGTTCACCGTGCACATCATCGTGGTGACCAGCGACCTCTTCGTCATCGGCCCGCTCGCCGTCGCGCACAAGAGCACGCTCTACTACTGGGGCGGGCGCGTGTTGCTGGTGATCTCGTCGCTGCCGATCGCCGCGTATCTCAACCGGAACCCGCAGAGCTTCGGCAACTTCATCGGCCGCTGGGTGATGTTCCGCAACTTCTTCGAGTACGGCATCCACATCGTCTTCGCCGCGATGCCGGTGTCCTGGTTCCGCTACTACCTGCTGCTGTGGTGGCTGGTGGCCTACCGCTACCTCGACGTCGGCCCTCGCCGCCTGCTTCAGAAGCTTTACAACACTCCCGAGAAGCGGGCCGCACGGCCGTGGGCGCAGTACGTCAACTGGGTGACGATCGTGGCGATCTACATCGGCGCGTTCTTCGCGGTCTTCTACAAGCAGATCCTGTTCGCCACCGTCCCGGGCGCCAACGTGCACGCGCACGTGCCGCGGGGCTGGGAGGTCGGCGTCGTGTTCGGCGTCAACTTCGTGCTCGCCCTGTTCGAATGGGTCACCATCCGCAAGTACACCGACTCGCTGCTGAAGGACACCGGCAATCCCCCGCAGGTCACCGCCGCGCACTACTGAGATCACCGGCGACCGGGTTCCGGCGGCCGAGCCGGCGCCGCCGCTCCCGGTCACATCCGTCACGACCGACCGGGAGCGGACAGTACCCCCGCCAGGGCCTGCGCGACATCGCTCTCCGTGACCTGATAGCGGCTCTCGCGCGCGATCCAGGCCGCGCGCCGCGCCAGGGCACCGGCCGAAGCGTGTCCTTGGCGGCGACGGGTCACCGCGAGACCGGCGATCGCGTCGACCTGGCCGTGCCGGTATCCCGTGCGCCACGCGCGGCGCAGCGCGGCCAGGTCGTGCAGCGCCGCCGCGGCGAAGTCGCCCCGGTCCCGTTCGATGCCCGCCGCGACCGTCAGCGAATCGACCTCGATCATGCCGTCGCCGAGGGCGCAGGCCAGCTCGATCGCCCGGCGGCTCAGTTCGAGCGCGCGGCCGGGCGGGCCGAGATGCCGGTGCGCGGCCGCGAGCCCCCGGTAGGCCAGCGCCTCGTTCACTCCCGACGCGGTTTCGGTGGCGATGCGCAGGGCCTGCTCGTTGCATTCGGCGGCCTCGGCGAAACGCTGCTGCGCATGGCGGACGTTGCCCAGGTTGACCAGCGTCAGCGCCTCGCCGCGACGGTCGCCACTGGCCCGGTAGGCGGCAAGCGCGGCCGTGTAGTGCTCCTGCGCCGCGACGAGCTCGCCCCGGGCGCGCAGGATCCCGGCCAGATTGCCCAGCCGGATCGCCTCGCCGTGCCGGTTGCCGGCCGCGCGGTTGAGGTCGAGGGACTTCGAGTAGCAGGCGCGGGCCGCGTCGAGCTCGCCGTGTCGGAAGTGGATCCGGCCCAGGTTGCCGACCGCGGCGGCCTGCCCGACGAGCCAGCCGTCCTGCGCGCTGATCCGGACGGCGGCCGAGTACCGGGCCGCCGCCGCGTGATCGGCGCCCTGGCAGTCGCGGACCAGGCCGAGGCTGTTGAGCATCGCGGCCTGCGCGCGCCGATCCCCGGCACGCCGCGCACAGGCCAGCCCGGACTGAGCGAGCGCCAGCCAGTACGGCAGGGCGCGGCGCTGGTAGCAGAACCACCGCAACGCGTCGGCCAGTTGCCAGCTCAGCGCGTGGCACTCGGCGCGGGCTGCGGCCTGCGCGATGTGGACGAGATTCGGCAGCTCCTCGTCGAGCCAGCGCGCAGCCTGCGCGGTGGTCTCGAACGCGACGTGCGGCGCGGGCAGCCCGTGCGGCGCCGGCAGCATGGTCGGGCCGGGTACGGCGACCCGGGTCGCCGCGGTCGCGGCGGCCAGGTACCAACGCGCCAGCCGCTCGACCAGCACATCGTGCTGCGGATCGGCGCGGACCAGTTCGGCCGCGTAGAGCCGGATCAGATCGTGGCGCCGGTACCGGTCCGGGTCCGCGGTGGGCTCGACGAGGTGGAAGTCCGCGAGGGCGTCGAGCAGCCGGCAAGCCTCGGCGGCCGGGGCGTCGAGCAGCGCCGCCGCCGCGGCGGCCGCGATCTCGGCGCCGGGCGCCACCCCCGAGCCGAGGAACAGCTGCTTGGCCCCGGCAGGCAGGGCACGCAGCGACAGCTCGAACGCGGCGCGCACTTCCAGATCGCCCACCGCCAGCCGGTCCAGCCGGCGCTGTTCGTCAGCGAGCTGACGAACCAGCACGGAGTGCGGCCACTGCGGGCGCGTGGCGAGCCGTGCCCCCAGCGCTCGCACTGCCAGCGGCAGGCCGCCGGACAGGCGCGCGAGTTCACGCAGCCGGCCCGCGGCGGGGTCGTGTCGATTATCACCGTGCTGACCATCACTGCGTTGATCGACACCGTGTTGATCGACACCGCGTTGATCGACTTCGAGCGCGCCGCCACTGCGCTGCGTGGCAGTGCGCCGAGCCGGCCCGTGTTCGGCCGGTCCGGCGAACCGCCTCAGCAGTTGCACGGTCTGCTCGATGTCGAGCACGTCGAGAGTGAGCTGGAGGCGGCAATCCAGGCCGGCGAGCAGCCGGCGGCTCGTGACGATGATCAGGCTGCCTTCGCCGCCTGGCAGCAGCGGCCGCACCTGCCCTTCGTCGCGCGCGTTGTCGAGCACGACGATCATGCGCCGCCCGACGACCGCCGACCGGTACCGCGCCGTCTGTTCTTCCACGTCGGCGCTCTCTGGTGCCGGTACGCCCAGCGAGCCCAGCAGCCGGGTCAGGGCGTGGCCGAGCGGCATCGGACGGTCGTCGAGCCCGCGAAGGTCCATGAAGAGCTGGCCGTCGGGGTAACGTACGGCGAGGCGGTGGGCGAGCCTGACCGCGAAGGAGGTCTTGCCGACGCCCGGCATGCCGCACACCGCGATGACGCCGCCCGCGCCGCGTCCGACGGCGCGCAACGCCGCCGCCAACTCACCGCCGCGGCCGACAAAAGGGACCGACTGCGGCGGAAGCTCACACGGCGCGGCGGGAACCGGGACCGGCGCCCCGCCGGTGGACGGCCGTGCCGCCGCGTGCAGTCGGCCGGCCTGATCTCCGGTCAGCCGCAGGGCCTCGGCCAGCGCGTCGACGGTGCGCTGCTGCGGCCGGCGCACTGATCCGGTCTCCAGATAGTTGATGGCCCGTACGCTCAGCGACGCGCGGGCGGCCAGCTCCTCCTGGGTGAGCCCGGAGCCGAGCCTGTACTCGCGCAGCAACGCGCCGAACGGCGCTGACGCCTCCACCGTTTCCGCTCCCCGTGCATTCCCTCTCCCCGTACGTACCTGCCTGCCCGATCCGTTCGTGCCCGACCTGCAAGATCTCCGAGGTTCTTGCGGATTTCCGTTCGTGGTGCGCCTCCGGGCGCGGTGCTTATCTAACAACACGTCAGAGCATTTATGGAAGGGACGGGAGCAGGAGCCGCCGTCATGCGAGGTCGTCGCAGGCTGCTCCCGCTCCGGGGCGCATCACGCAGACCGAGGGAGGGCCGCACGTGCCGGCACCGTTCGACAAACCGGTGAAGCTCTGGGCGCAGGTCACCAACACCTGCAATCTGGACTGCGTACTCTGCTACGGCGACTGCTCCGACGCGCGCCGCGACGAGGAGCTGTCGACCGCCGAGTGGCTGGAGTTCATCGACCACCTGGTCGAGGAGGACTTCTTCCAGATCTACTTCGAGGGCGGCGAGCTGCTGGCGCGCCCGGACTTCATGACCATCCTGGAGCACTGCTCGCGCCGGCTGCTGACCTGGATGCGCACCAACGGCACGCTCATCACCGCCGACGTGGCCAGGCAGCTGCGCGAGCTCGGCGTCGGGGCCGTGTGCGTCGATCTGTGGGCCGCGAACGAGAAGACGCACGACGAGCTGGTCGGCGTGCCCGGCAGCCACGCCAGGACCGTGCAGGGGATCCGCCACCTCGTGGCCGAGGGAATCCCCACGGTGATGTGCATCATCCTGATGCGCCCCAACGTCGGCGAGTTGCAGGAGTACCTGGAGCTGGCGCACGAGCTCGGGGTCGGGCGGGTGGGCGTGTTGCGGCTGTACCCGATCGGGCGGGCCAAGCGGAAGTGGCCGGAACTCGCGCTCTCGCTCGACGAGATGACGGCGGCACTGCACGGGATGAAGCCCCCGCAGGACGTGTACGTCATGCAGTCCTGGCATCCGCGGGACGGCAACTGCTGCTGGGAGAACTCCGGCGTCGACGCTTACGGGCGCTCGATCGGCTGCCCGTACCTGCGCGAGTACGTCGACTACGGCAACATCCGGCAGGTCCCGTTCCTTGAGACCTGGAAGCACCCGCTGTACGTGCAGCTGCGCGAGTCGGAGATCGAGGGCTCCTGCACCCAGTGCGACGACGCCGAGGGCACCGGAGGCGGCTGCCGTTCCAGCGCTTACGCCTTCACCGGCAGGTGGGACGCCCCTGACCCATTCTGCTCCGAACAGAACAAGGGAGTCGATCTGCGTGTCCTACCCCGACGCCTGCTTGACGAAGCACCCCAACCTGCGGGTCAGACCCATGGACCAGATGGCGGGCCTGCTGGTCTTCACCCCTGACCGGCCCGGCATATACGTGCTCAACGACACCTCGTGGCTCATCCTCGAACTCTGTGACGGTCGTCGCCGTGAGCTGATCCTGGAGCAGTACGCCGGCATCGTCGGGCCGGTCGTACCGCGGGACAAGGCGCAGGAGGAGTTCGAAGCCGCGGTCATGACGCTGGAGCAGATGGGTCTGATCCAGGCCGCCCCACAGCACCCGGCAGCCGCCGGTCCCGGAAGGAGGTGATCACATGTCGATGTCCCGCGAGGAGACGATCGAGGAGCTGACCAAGCGCATCCAGGCCAAGGGCCAGGGCGAGGCGCCGTTCGCCCAGGCGATCGAGCCCGAGATCCGCAGCGTCGCCAAGTACGCGCTGCTGGCGCGGATGCCCAAGCGGCCGGCCGAGAACGGCGGCGCGTGACGGGACGGCGCTGAGACGCACGGTGCCGGTGCGGCCCGCTGAGTCGGGGCCGCGCCGCGTTTGACCCGGCACCGCAGCGCAGCGACACCGAGCGAAACCCCGCCGGGCGTCCACCGCGGCCACCGGCCGCTCCGCCCGGCGACGGCCTAGATCCCCCGTCTGCTCCAGCCCCAGGTCGCCGGTGTCATTGATTGGGCGAGGTAACCGCATGACACGTCCTTCGATCCTCGTGATCGACCCGCCGCTGATGAACCCGTACGCGCCCTACCTGGCGGTGCCGCTGCTCACCGCGGCGCTGCGCCGGCAGGGCTGGGCGGTGCGCGCGGTGGATCTGAGCGCGCAGAGCGTGGACTGGCTGCTCTCCCCGGCCGGTCTGACGTCGCTGGAGGACAAGCTCGCGAGCCGCGCGGCGGCGGCGACCGGCGCACAGCGGCCGGCCGCCGAGCGCGCGCTCGCGGTGTATCCGAGTGCCGTCCGCGGCATCGAGGCGGCGAAGCGGGACTTGCGATCGCTGGACTGCCTGCGTGCCGACCACGAGCGGTACCTGGCCGCGCGTACCGGGCTGCGCAACGCGCAGCACTGCGTGTCGGCGGCGTTCCCCGGCCTCCGGTTCGACCTCGCCGGGAACGAGATGGCGTATTCGCATCGGTCGAGCCGGTCGGTGCTCGCGGCGGTGCACGACGGCGACGGCAACGTCTACCGCTGGGCATTCGACCGGATCCTGCCGGCCTGGATCGATGACGCCGCCCTCGGCATCGCGGTGATCGTCGTGTCGGCGGACCGGCAGCTGATCGGCGCGATGACCGCCGCGCAGCTGATCCGGGAGCGCCGCCCGGACGTGCGGATCGTCCTGTGCGGCAACTATCTGACCCGGATCGTCGCGAGGTGGCGCGAGCCGCACCCGCTGATGCGGCTCGCCGACCACATCGTGGCGTACGAGGCCGAGGAATCGGTGCCCGCACTGTGCGCGGCGCTCGCCGAGGGCCGCGAGCCGAAGGTCGACGGCCTGCTGGCCCGCGCCGGGGACTCGGTCTCGATCCGGCCTGCGCGCGCCGTGCGCCTCGACGAGCTGCCCACCGCGGACTTCGACGACTTCCCGCTCGACCGCTACCTCGCGCCGGGGCCCGTGCTGCCGGCGTACGCGTCACGCGGCTGCCCGTGGGACTGCGCGTTCTGCGCCATCCCGTTCGCCAGCAACGACTTCCGGGTCCGGTCGGCCGATCGCATCGTGGCAGACCTCGAATATCTGGCCGCGCGGCACGGCTCGCCGCACTTCTTCTTCGTCGACGAGCTGATGAGCATCCACAGCCTCAAAGCGCTCAGCGCGGCGCTGATCGAGCGGGACAGCGGGCTGTACTGGTTCTGCGAGACCAGGCTCGCCGGGGGCGTCGACCAGGCGCTGGCCCGGCAGTTGCACGCCTCCGGCTGCCGGCGGATCGCCTTCGGCCTGGAGTCGGCGGTCCCGCGCGTGCTGGAGCTCATGCGCAAGGGCGGCTCCGGCGCCCCGGCCGCGGCCAACATCGAGGCCTGTCTGGGCGCGGGCATCCCGCTGCTGCTGTTCTCGATCGTCGGGTTCCCCGGCGAGCGGCGCGACGAGGCGCTGGAGACGATCCGGTTCGTCGACGGCTGGGTCGAGCGGTCCGCGGCCGAGTACGGCCTGCCGTACACGCGCTCTGGCATCGGCCCTTTCATCCTCGATGTGCACGCGCCGGTCGGGCTGCGTCCCGAGTCCTACGGTGTGACCCTGCGGCCGGATCCCGACGAGGACCTGGCGATGACGGTGAACTACACGCTGAACGAAGCCGCCGCGGAGGGACTCGATCAGGACGCTGCCGCGGGACTGGTCGCCGACGTGGCCGCGGACGCCCCCGAGCCGGCACCTGACGCGACGTGGTTCCACCAGTGGCACACGAAGGAGGTCGAGGAGGAGATCTTCCTGCGGACGTGCTACGCGACCGCAGTGCCGGAGGGCCGGCGACTGCCGTCCGGCACGTGGCACGTGCGGCCCGTGCGCTGGAGGCTCGCCGCCGACATCACGGTGCGCGCGGCCGAACTCTGGCGGCACGCCGCCGGCGACGAGAGACCGGCACTCGTGTTGTACCACGCCCACACGGACATGGTGCTCGCCCTGCCGGTCTCCCTCGGCACGGCGCTGGACGTGCTACGCGACGAGGCCGGATGTACGCAGAGCGCGTGGCAAGCGGCAGCCGCAGCCGCGTCGTCGGCCGGCGCGGTGGAAGTGCCCGACGCGGCAGGAGTCTTCAATGCCCTGATCCGGTTCGGTTTCGCAGTGCCCGCGTCCCCGCACGGCGACGGCGCGGGTCCGGGCTTCACCGCGACACCCGCCGAGCCGGACGAGTCGTGGTGGCGCGTGACGCAGCTACGTCAAGAGTTCGGCGCGGTCGCAGACTTCGACCACGACCTGCGCCACGGGCGCCTCCAGAGCACTGTCACAGGACACACCCTCGTCGTCGGTGACGAGGGCTGTCTGGTCTGGGTGCTGTGCGAGGACGCACTGGTCCTGGACCGCGAGACCGCCGCGTCGCTCGGCCTGTCCGATGCGCTTGAGCAGTTGCGCGCGGTCGCGCTGCGCATGATCGGGCTCGGCCTGATCTACGCCGAGGCCGCTGCCGAGCCACAACAAACACAGCGTATGGACACCGTGGAGCGGGCTCTCGCCCGGCACGACGACTACGCCGACCCGCAGTGGATTCTGGACGGCGCGCTGTCCTACGCACGGCTCGGCCTGGACGTGCTGGCCATGGAGTCCCCGGCCGCTGCCCGGCTCGTCGACGCCCTGGAGCGGGCCGCGCCGCGGGACCGCGACGCAGCCCTCATCGATCCGCTCGTCCGGAGCGTGCTGAACGAAGGTCTCGGCACCGTGGTCAACGGGGGCCGGCCGGATCCGTCGCAGCGAGCCGCGTTCTTCGACGCGACCGCCCGCGCGCTGGCCGACGGTGACACCGTCGTCGGCAGCGCCGCGACCGGCGGCGGTGTGCCGCCGATCTGGCCAGCGACACAGGGTCCTGGCAACGCCGTACTCGGCGCCATGCTGGAACATGAGGTCTCCGTCAACGGCCTCGGCACGCCCGTCGCCCTCGCTTCCGCGTCCCACGGACAGCAGGAGGTCGCGGCCTGCGGCGCCCGGCTGCTCGTGGAGACGCTGCCCGACCTCGGCCCCAGCATCCTCGCGCACGTCCGGCTGGTCGCCATGGTCGAGCCGGTACCGGGGCATGGTGCGGACGTATCAGGGGTATTCGAGAGCGCCTCGTTCGACTCCGTCCTCGGCGTGGTCTTCGTCTCGCCGGCGGCCTTCGACTCGCCTTGGCGGATGGCGGAGATCCTGCTGCACGAAGGCGCCCACCAGAAACTCAACGACCTACGATTCACCGCACCGCTCCTACGGCAGGGGTACGATGCGGCCACGGCCCCGACCGTCACCGCCGTCTGGAACAAGCCGCTGCCCTGGAACCCGAACGAATGGCCCGTCGACCGGGCGCTCGCCGCGTTCCACACCTACGTGCATCTCGCGGTCTTCTTCCGTGCCGCCGCGGCACGGCTCGCCGAGCTCACCCCGCGGTACGGGCCGCTGAGCGACGCCGCGGCGGCCGAGTCGTACCGCCGGTCCCGCTTCCGCGCGCTCCACCTGGGCCGGGCGCTGCGCGAGACGGCCGGAACGCAGCTGCGGCCGGCCGGTCACCGGCTCGTGGACTGGCTGCTCGCCCAGGCGGCGGCACTCGAACCCGAACCCGCGTCGGCGCGGTGAGCGCACCGGCTGACCCGACTGACTGGAGATCCCGTTGTTCCCCTTGGGCGAAATCGGCCGGGAGGAGTTCACCCGCGACTACTGGCGCGCCAGGCCGCTGTTCGTGAAGGGCGGCGCCCGCGCGCTCGGCCTCGTGGTGGACGAGCCGGAGTACCGCGCGGCCACCGCCGCGCTCTCCCGCACGCATCCGCACCTCGTGCGGCACACCTCGGACCGGTTCATCCGGGCGCAGAACGTGGACCTGGGCAGCCCGCGGCTGCTCGCGTTCGCCCAGGGGGTCGCGCGTGAGATGGGCTGGCCGATGGTCTGGTTCGACGGCGTGCTGGCCGACCACCAGGACAGCATCGGCTGCCACTCGGACGCCAGCGACAACTTCATCCTCCAGCAGTCCGGCACGAAGGTGTGGAAGCTCGCCCCTCCCGACGGACTGTCGCCGGAGACCAGGCGCCAGATGCTGCTGAACCAGCCGACCCCGCCGCCGCCGCTGCCCGAGCAGTACACCGAATACGTGCTCGAACCCGGCGACCTGCTCTACGTCCCGATGTTCTGGCTGCACTGGGGCGTCTCGTCCGGACCGTCGCTCAGCGTCTCGCTGGTGGCCAACCCGGAGAACGGGCTCGGCCTGCTGCCGTTCCTCTTCTGGGCGCTGGCCGAGGACCCGCGGTGGTGGAACCCGCTGCCGGCTTTCGCGCCGTCCGCCGACGACCGCGCGCTGGCCGACGGCTTGTTCGACCGCCTCTTCGACGCCTTCCGGGACGACGCGCTCAAGGAGCGGGTGAAGCGGGACTGGTGGGAATCCCGCTGGAAGCGCCTGGCACCGGACCTGGAGCCGGCCCGGTGACCGAGCCGGTGACCCGGCCGGCCCGGCCGTTCCGATTCGGCGCCATCGTCCGCAGCGCCTCCCGGGCGAAGGAGTGGGCCGACACGGTGCGCCGGGCCGAGGACCTCGGATACTCCGCGCTGCTGGTGTCCGATCACCTCGACGGGCAGCTGGCGCCGTTCGCCGCGCTGGCGTCGGCCGCGGCGCTGACCAGCACGATCAGGCTCGGCAGTTACGTGTTCGCGGCAGGCCTCAGACATCCCGCGCTGCTGGCCGGTGAGGCCGCGTCCATCGACGTGCTCTGTGACGGCCGGTTCGAGCTCGGGCTCGGCGCGGGCTGGGAGTCGGCCGAGTACCGCAAGCTCGGGCTCGACTTCGACCCGCTCCCGGTGCGCCTGGAGCAACTCGCCGAGGCACTGGCCGTCGTGCGCGCCTGCTTCGCCGGCGAACCGTTCACCTTCACCGGCGCGCACCACCGGGTGGTTGAGCTGTCCGGGTTACCACGCCCGGCGCAGTCTCCGGGGCCGAGGATTCTGATCGCGGGCGGCGGGCGGCGAGTGCTCGGTTTCGCCGCGCGGGAGGCCGACATCGTCGGCTTGGGCGCCAAGGCGCTGGTGGACGGCACCGGCATCGACCTCGGCGACATCACGGCGGCCGCCACGGACCGGAAGATCGCCTGGATCCGCGAGTCGGCCGGGTCGCGTTGGCCGCGGCTGGAGCTCAACGCGATCGTGTTCGCCGTCGACCCGGACCCCGACCGGCCGGCCGCCGCCGAGCGGTTGGCCGGGGTGTACGGCCAGCCCGCCGCCGCGCTGCTGGAGTCGCCGCACGTGCTGCTCGGCTCGGTCGACGACGTCTGCGATCAGCTGCGGGAGCGGCGGGAACGCTGGGGCATCAGCTACATCTGCGTGTTCCAGGACGACATGGAGGCGTTCGCACCGGTCGTCGACCGCCTCGCCGAACGCTGACACCACGAGGAGGAGTCATGGAGCATCCGGCCGACGCGGAACCGCCAACCGCCGAACCCCCCGCTGCGCAACCCGCCGCCGACCTCGCCCCGCGCGCACGGGTCGACGACACGCTCATAGCAGAGCTCGACGGCAGATTCCGTGGGCGGATCCTGCTCCCCGGCGACGACGGTTACGACTCCGCCCGCCGCGTGTGGAACGGCATGATCGACCGGCGGCCTGCGCTGATCCTGCGGTGCGCGGGCACGGCCGACGTGATCTCGGCGCTGTGGCTGGTGCGCGAGAGCGGGCTGCCGGTGGCCGTACGCGGCGGCGGGCACAGCCTGCCCGGATTCAGCGCCATCGATGGCGGCGTCGTGCTCGACCTGTCCGACCTGCGCGGCCTGCACGTGGACGTCGCCGGAGCGACCGCGCGGGCGCAGCCGGGCGTGACGTGGGGCCAGTTCGATCACGAGACGCAGGCTTTCGGCCTCGCCACGACGGGCGGCACGGTCTCGCACACCGGGATCGCCGGGCTGACCCTCGGCGGCGGAATCGGCCTACTGATGCGCAAGTGCGGCCTGACCTGCGACAACCTGATCGGCGCCGAGGTCGTCACCGCGGACGGCACCCTGGTGCGCGCCGACGCCGGGCACAACGCCGAACTGCTGTGGGGGCTGCGCGGAGCCGGGGCGAACTTCGGCGTCGTCACCTCGTTCGAGTACACGCTGCATCGCGTCGGTCCGCAGGTGATGGCCGGTGTCCTGGTCCATCCGCTCGACCAGGCGCTCGACGTGCTGCCCGCGTACCGGGACTTCGCGCAGGACGCGCCGGACGACTTCTCCTCGCTGGCCTCCCTGGTCTCGATTCCCGATGAGGAGTGGGCGCCACCGCCGATCCGGGGGCGCAAGGCCCTCGCCGTGGCGGGCTGTTACGCCGGGTCCGTCGAGGAGGGCGAGCGGTTCGTGGCGCCGCTGCGCGCGATCGGCAAGCCCGCGCTGGACCTGTTCGGCCCCGATCGGTACGTCGAAGTCCAGCGATCGGGTGACTTCGGCTTCCCGTGGGGGCGGCAGTACTACTTCAAGGCCGCCTACCTCGGCGGGCTGCCCGCGGCGGCGCTCGAAGCGCTGGTCGAGCGGTTCGAGCAGGCGCCGTCGCCGTTCACCCAGGTCGACCTGCACCAGATGGGCGGCGCGGTGGCCCGCGCGGACGAACAGTCCTCGGCGTTCTGGGGGCGGCACGCGGCCTACGTAGCGAACGTCGCCTCAGGCTGGGAGGACCCGGAGGCGACGGAGCAGAACGTGGGCTGGACCCGGGAGCTCGTCTCAGCGCTCGAATCCTGGACGCTGCCGGGTTCGTACGTGAATATGACCACTGACGCCGACACCGACGCGGTCCGGCGCATTTACGGCGACGAACGCTATCGGCGGCTGGTCGCGCTCAAGGACCACTACGACCCGGCGAACCTCTTCCGGCACAACCACAATGTGCGCCCGTCCAACGCGGCATGATCCGTGCCTGTGCCTGCGTCCGTGTCTGTGCCCACGTCTAAGGCCGCCGATCCCGACTACAACGCCGCGCGGTCCGGGCACTGGCTGCTGCGTGCCGAGCCGCGCTTCACCCGGCTGCTCGCGGCGGTCGCGGTCAGCGGAATCGGGGACTGGTTCAGCACGGTCGCGGTGCTCGGCCTGGTCCTCTCGCTGACCGGCTCCGGCCTGGCCGTCGGCATCACGCTGACGGTGCGGATCCTGACGTACCTGACGGTCTCGCCGCTGGCCGGAGCGCTGGCCGACCGGATTTCCCGCAAGGCGATCCTCGTCGCCGCGGACCTCGCGCGCACCCTGTCCGCCCTGGCCTACCTGCTGGTCAGCGGACATGGCGGAATATGGATCGTATACGCGGGCACGTTCGCCCTCGAAGCGTTCACCGCTCTGTCGCTGCCCGCCCAGCGCGCGAGCATCCCGGCGCTGGTGCGGCCCGGGAACCTGCTGCGCGCCAACGCGCTCGATCAAGCCGTGCTCGGGCTGGTGATGGTGGTCGGCACCGTGTTGGGCGGTGTGGTGCTGGCGGCTCTCGGAGCCCGCGCGGCGTTCATCGCCAATTCGGCGACGTTCCTGATCTCGGCTCTCATCATCGCCACGATCCGGTACCCGGCAACGGCGCGCTCTGTGGACGACGCCGAGCCCGCCGCGCGCCTTCGGCCGGTAATCCGGCGCTCGCCGCAGTTGCGCATCGTGGCCGCCATGTTCGCGTTGTGGCCACTGGGTGGTGGAATAATTAATATTCTTATACCAGTCTACGGATTCACTGTTTTCGGTGACGGCCGCACCGGCATCGCGGTCCTGTACGGCGCTCAGGGCGTCGGGTTCCTGGTCGGCGGGGGCGTCGCCCGTCGAGTCGGCGAGCGCACCGCCGTGGCGGCCGCGCTCGGCTTCGTGGTCGACGGGGCGTGCCACGTCTTCGTCAGCCAGGCTCCCGACCTGGCGGCCGGTGCGCTGTTCATGATGATCGGCACGGTCGGGGCCGGCGTCGGCAACGCGTGCGCGGTCACGCTGGCCGTCCAAGCGGCCCCGGCCACCGTCCACGGCAGGCTGTTCGGCACGCTCGACGCGCTGTCCAACAGCGTGCTCGGCGTGTCGATGCTGCTCGGAGGGGTGCTGACGCAGGTCATGGCGCCGAGGCCGCTCGGCCTCGCCGCAGGCTGCGCGCTCACGATCAACGCGCTGCTGTTCGGCGGGCTTCTCGTCCGCGCCGGGCCGCGGCACGCCATCGCAGTGGTCCGCGAAGCCGAGGAGACGGGATGACGATACGTCAGGCGCTCGACACGTTCTGGGATTCGGTCCTTGAAGTGGAACCCCTGGTCGCCACCGAGATCGGCGACAAGCGCTTCGACCACCTGCTGCCGGACCTCTCGCCTAACGGCCGACACCGCCGCCAAGCCGCCGGCGACGCACTCACGGCCGCCGTGGAATCGGTGAGGACTGACGACATGCCGACGGAACTGCGCCTCGGCGCAGCACTCGCCCGCTTCATCGCCCGGCGCCAGGCGGACCGGGTCCAGCACCGCCTCGACCTGCTCGAAGCGGCCTCGCACCAGTGGGGCCCGGGGCACGTGCTCGCGGAAATCACGGAGATCCACCGAGTCGAGTCCGCCGCCGACGCGGCAACGCTGACCGCCCGGCTGCGCGCGATCCCCGATTACCTGCGCTGCGCGTGCGACCTGCTCACGGAGGGCGCCGCGTCGGAAATCACCGCCACCATTCCGGTCGTCGAGCGCAGCATCAAGCAGGTGGAACGCATCCTGGCAGTCGGCGCGCACGACTCGCCGCTCGTGACCGGCATCGCAGCGAAAGATCTCGAACTACGCACACTGCGCGACGACGTAGCCGCGCTCCTGGCCGATCAGGTGCTCCCCGCCTACCAGCGGTATCGGGACGCGCTGATCGACTACCGGCGATCCGCCGCCACCGGCTTCGGACTGTGCTGGCTGCCGGGCGGCGACCAGATGTATCGCGCCGCGGCCCGAGCGTGGACCTCGCTCGATCTGGACCCGGAACAGGTGCACGCCGAGGGCCGCGAACTGCTGGCCGCGCTCCGGGCGCAGCGCGGCGCCCTCGGCTCGGCGCCCGTTCCGCCGATCCGCGCCGGCAACGAGATCGAACAACTCGCCCGCCAATACGTACAGAGGGCTCAGGAGGCTGTCCCTCTGTGGTTCGACGTCGATGCGCCGCCATGCGAGGTGCGCCCGATCGACGGCTACCGTTCCGCAGCCGACACCTCTCCCGGCTATTACCATCCGCCCACAGACGATGGAGCGCGCCCCGGCACCTTCCATGTCAACACCGGCAATCCACATGTCGTCGCCCGGCTCGCAGCCGTCGCCTTCCACGAGACGCTGCCCGGCCACCACCTCCAGCACGTCGCCGAGCGGGAGCGTCACCGGCGCAATCCGGATCTGCCCTCCGTCCGCCGGTTCGGCGGCGTGTTCGCCGGCAGCGCCGCGAGCGAGGGCTGGGGTCTCTACGCCGAGCGGCTGGCCGACGAGATGGGCCTCTACCACGAGCCGTGGGAGCGCGCCGGAATGATCGACGCGCAGGCGTGGCGAGCGGTGCGGCTCGTGGTGGACACCGGCATCCACGCGTTCGGCTGGGATCGCGACCGGGCGGTGCGCGAACTGCGGATGGCAGGGCTCGATCAGGGCACTGCGGACATCGAGGCCGACCGGTATGCCGCGCTGCCCGGACAGGCGTTGGCGTACGCGCTGGGTGCCGACAGGATCCGGCGGTGGCGTGACCGCTTCGTGCGCGAAACCGGCGGCGATGCGGCCGTGCGCGGCTTCCACTCCCGCGTCCTCGAACTCGGCGCGCTGCCGCTGGAAGTCCTCGAATCGGAACTGTTCGGGCGGCCCTGACAAGGCTCGCCGAAAACCCGCCCCCGTCCCGAATATGCTGTGCGGGTGTCAGTGGATCTCCATCTCGCCAGCGACGTTAACGTACACGTACGTATCCGCGACCTGATGCCCGAGGACGAGGCCGAGGTGCTCGCCCTCTTTGACGCGGCCGAGGAGTGGTTCATCGCGGCCACCGGCCAGCCGGCGGCACCGGGAGACGTGCAGAGCCTGTACTACACGCTGCCCGAAGGCGCGCAGTTCGATGACAAGGTTCTGCTCGTCATCACGGCCAGCAACCGCATCGTCGGCGTGGTGGATGCCGTGCTGCACCATCCGGCGGCCGAGGACTGCGCCGTCGGCCTGTTCCTGATCCATCCCGCGTGGCAGCACACCGGCTTGGGGCTCCTGACTGCGAACGCGCTGCTCAGTGACCTGGCCGCACGCGGGTTCAGCGGCGTGACCGCCTCGCTGACCGAGGGCTGGGAGCCCGGCCGCGCGTTCCTCGAAAGGCTCGGATTCGCCTTCGACCCGCCCCGCACGCCTGACGCGATGAACCGGAACCTCGGTCCCGCAGAACGTTCAGTCATCCCGGCGCGGCTGGAACTGGGACGCGTCGACTGACTGCCATATCACCGGACAACGTGCGCGACACGTCCGCGAACGCTTGTCACGCCGCCTCCGTGATCGCGACGGCCTCCACGATCGCGACCGTCTCCATGTGCCGCAGCAGTTCCTCGATGTCCGCGGGCGAGAAGTAGTGCGTGTCCGCGGACATTCTCAGCTCGACGGCTTCGGGATCGTCCTCGACGCTCAGGAACATCCGCTCGAACGGGTTGTCCTTCTTCCAGGTCCAGCTGAAGGTGCTGCCGCGCTGCGCCTCGCGCAGCTGCCGCCCGGTGAGCTGGACGCTCTGCGCGCTCTGCTCGGCTCGGCCGACCTGCGGGCGGCGGTCGTTGAAGAAGGGGGCCACTCCCAGGTCAGGACTCGCGTCCGGCGCCAGCCGCGTCACCATCGCGGTGTGCTTCTCGGCGTCGTAGTACGCGTTCTTATAAGCGTTCAACGCGGCGCGCCAGGTGCGGCGGACCACCTCGTCGAAGGCGATGCCCTCGACTTCGAGGACGCAGATGCCGCTCTGCACGACGTTGCACACCACGTCGCCGAGCCCCGGGCGGAAGCGGTTGTTCACCAACGGCCAGAGCACCACCGGGTCGGCGGCGGTCACCTTGCCCAGAGCGACCGCGTACAGGGCCAGCAGCACAGACGAGGTGTCCGTGTTCGTACGTTCGGCGATCAGCGGGACGGCTGCGTGCATCGCCGGCGAACGCAACTGACAGGCCCAGTACCGCGGTTCGCGCGGGTCCGCCGACTTGCGCAGCGGCCGCTGCGGGATCGAACGCAGCATCCGCTCCCAGTAGCGCAGCGAGGCCTCGCTCTGCCGCCGCCCGGCGGCAGAGTTCTGCCACGCGACCTGTTCCAGCTGCTGCATGCCGGTGACCGGCGTGCCGGGCCCCTCGGCCATCTGGCGGATCAGCACCTCCACGCCGACCCCGTCGGTGACCATGTGGCACGTGACGACCACCATGTGCGTCAGCTGTCCGCGCCACCGGACGAGGGCGATGCGCTGCGGCCACTCGTCGGCGAAGTCGCGCGGCGTGGACCGGTAGCGCGCCTCGACCCACTCGGCCACCTCTTCGGGCTTCGACTCGCCCGCCGCCGCCTCGTCCCCGCCGCGGGCGACGTCATCGGCGTCGAAGACCTCGATGGGGATCTGCCCGGACCCGAAGAGCTCCTGGCTCGGGCGCCCCGTGTCGTCGAACCGCAGCCGGGTGCGCATCGACGGATAGCGGCCCATCATCACGCTGACATCGTCGGCCACGTCCTGCACCGTCCTGCCGGGAGGCAGTGGCATGACGCCGGCGATGGAGATCCAGCCCTGGCGCATCATCGCCGACCAGATCGCCCGCTGCCCCCAACTCAGCTCGCCGCGCCCGGCGCCCTCCCCGGCGAACGGGACCAGCACGCGTTCCGCCGGGACGAGCGCGGGAGGGGGGACGGCGCCCGCCAAGGACGCGGGGATCGCTGCACGCGGCACGGGCTTCTCAGAGCTCTCGGCGTCCACCCGAGCACAGTATCGACGGGGAGTGTTCGACTGCGTCGTGCGGCATCCGCGCAGCGCATTCCACAGCGTCGTCAGTGAAACTTTCAACTATCGGTGCCGACGATCACCAAGTTGGGCCGCAGGGCCGCGTCTCGTCGGCGTCGTGTCGCCTGCGCATCTGACCTCTGATATCGCGGAGGCCGCTTGGTCAGTGCCAGGCGACGCGCAGCGCCGTCGTCGCGTCGAGCGGGCTGAGGCCGCGGTGGGTGACCAGGACGCCTTCGCCCTGCGCGGTCGCAGTCGCGATCGGCGTGCCCGGGGAGATCCAGCGGCGCCAGTGCCCTGCGAAGATGTCCAGCCGCCGGGCCGGGCGGGCGAACAGGGCGGGGACCGGGTGGTACACCACCACGTTCGCCGGAGAGCGGCCCCGAAGCCAAGCGCGGGCGGCGGCGCGGCGGGCGCGCGGCTCGTCCGGCGGCAAGGCCACCTCGTAGCGGGGGATGAACCAGCGCGGTTCGTCGATCGGCGAGACGAGCTCGTCGAGGGCGCGGGTGAACTTGAGCGAGGTCTCGGTCGAGACCCCGGCCAGCTCGATCCGGTAGGTGCCGTCCGGCTCGACGGCGGAACGCACACCGTCCGCGCCGACCGCGGACAGGCCGCAGTCGCGCATGGCGTCGGCGACGGTGTAAGCGAACGTACTCACCGGTGGTGGTCCGGCGCCGTCGGCGAGCAGCCGCACCGCCCGGTTGATCGCGAACCAGAGTGTCAGCCGCCGTAGATTCGTGACGTCCAGCCCCGAGCGAGCGGGCAACGGGAGCGGTCGGCCGGCTGGCCGGCCCACAGCCCGGCCCGCAACCCGGTCCGCAGCAGGAGTAGCGCGGCGGGCTGCGCGGATCCGGATGGTGTGGACGAGTTCGTCGGTGTAGGGACGGCCGATCGACCAGCGTTCCCTGGTCCGGTCTCGCTCTCCCGCGCGTATCAGCATCGTTGCGTTGACGGCGGCGAAGCCGTCCGCAGCGGGCGGCGTGTACGCGGAGAACGACGGGTCGACGTGACCGACCCCTGAGACGATGTCGCCGGCGTCGGTCGCGGCGAGGTAGCCCTCGTGCTTTCGCACGAACCGGTTCCAGTCCGCCGCGCCCTTGGGATGCGCGTCGGTGGCGCAGACCACGGTCCAGTTGTTCGAGGTCTTGTCCGGCCACCCCGGATCGAGCCGCAGCCCGCGCCCGCGCAGCTGCACCACCGCGCCCGCGGTCGTCGCGCTGGTGAGATCGACGACCGCGTTGACCGTGTGCGCGTCCCAGCCCTCGCCGAGCAGCGCGCGGGTGCCGACCAGGACGCGACAGAGCCCTGACTGGAAGTACTCGGTCACCAGCGGCACCCAGTCGCGCGAGCTCCACGCTCCGGTCATCCGGGCCACCGGGCCGTCCGCCGCGAGTTCGAGTTCGAGTCCTGACGTGCGCCGCGAGACCCAGGCGGCGAACGCGGCCGCCGTCTCGGCCCCGGCGGCGACCGTGCGCCCGGTCACCATCAGCGGGTCCAGGGCGGCGGTGCGCGGATCCGCGGCGAGTTTCCCGAGCGTCAGCCACGCGCCGCCGGCCTGTGCGTCGAGCACGTCGACCAGGCGGGCCGGAAGCGTCGCGGAGGCGGATTCGAAGTCGCAGAGGATCAGCGCACGCAGACGTTCGCCCAACTCGGCGGCCTCGGCGGCGACGATCTCGACGGCGGCGTCGGTCTTGGCGTCGCTGCGGGCGAGGACCCGGTCGACCGGGGACTGCGTCGCACGTATGCCGCGGCGGGTGAGCCGGTAGCCGATGGACGGGAGCGCGGCGCGGATCGCGGCGACAGCCGCTTGGTCGCCCGGATCCGCTGATCGGCCGAGGCAGCCGGTGACGTAGTCGTCGAGCAGCGCGACCCAGTCCTCAGCGGTCGGGGACGTGCGGTGTTCCTCCCGAAGGCGTGCGCCGGCCGGCAAGCCGAGCAGCCCGTCGTGGTGCAGGCGCAGGGCTGCGCGGGCGAGCGAGCGGGCTTCGCGTTCGAGCTGGCTCCAGGAGACGGCGACGGTACCGGCCGCCGCGCCGATCGCCCCGGCCGTGTCCGCACGGGTCACGAACCGGGCGTCGCACCAGTTCAGGAAGGGTGACGCGGCGAATCCGGGGTCGAGCAGGTCGACGCGGAACTCGGCGAAGCGTTCTGCTTCGGCGCGGATGTACTCGGCCTCGACCGGCGTGGGCACGGTGAGGAATGCGAGCTCCGCGAACGGCGCGAGGTATCCGGCGCGGACCACGGCGGGCAGCCCGGCGCCGCGCACGGGCGCGCCGAACAACCGCTCGACGAGTGCGGCCTGCACGGAGGTCAGCGAGTCCGGCGGGGTCGCCGTCAGCCCGATGACGTCGGCGGCGGGCAGCTCGTCGAGCAGTTCCGCGACGACCTGCCCCCAGGTCTCCAGCAGGTGGTGGCATTCGTCGAGGACCACCGTCATCGGTCCGGCGGACCGCAGCGCTTGGATCAGAGCCCTGCCGTTGGCGTGCAGGAAGCCGAGCAGCGGACGGCCGGCGCCACCACCATTCGTGTCAGACGCCCCAGACGCCTTGGACGCCTTGGACACCTCGGCCCCGTCCGGCGCCTCGGACGCGTCGGCGTCGAACACCGCGAGAGACTGGTACGTCAGCACGGTGACGCCGTGCCGCAGGTCTCGGTCGGTCCCCGCGGTGACCCGTTGCGGCGTGAACTGCTGCCAGGCGCGTACCCACTGTCCCTGGATCGCGGTCGTGGGCACGAACACCACGACCCGTCCCCCGCGCCGCCGCGCCGCTTCCAGTCCGACCAGCGTCTTGCCCGCGCCGGGCGGCA
>NZ_DASYZI010000199.1:0-4899 GCF_035946395.1 Actinocrinis sp. | reverse complement strand
GGGTGGTAGCCGAGGGTGTCGATGGCGGCCTGGACCCGCACCCGGGTCTCCTCCGAGATCGAGCGCTTACGCGACAGCACGTAGGACACCGTGGACGGCGACACCCCCGCCAACCGCGCCACCTCCGCAATCGTCACCATGCATCCTCCACAACTGGACCCAGCCACACCCCCGTGCGGACAACGGGAAGACGGAACTATCGCCGTCGCCGACAACGCCGCGTGTACGACTACACCGCGGGGCTAGGCCAGCGAAGCGCTTCGACATACGATCAGGGCCAAGCATGCTGACCTTGTTCCAGAAGGGTAGACCGGCCAGGTGGCTAGTGTCCAGAAGAAGCATCGAAGCGCTTCGATAATTTTCCAGTGACGCCAGTCATGCAGGTGGCGGCACTGCGACGCTCCGTACGAGACCAGACGCCTGCCCGCGGGCACGCAGCGGCCATTGACCGGTGCCACACGCCTCGCTAGCGTTCGGAAACTGTCGGCGTTCTGTGGAGAAAGTTTCTTTGAAGGGCGGGAAACACGATCAGCGATCCCATACTCGCGGGATTCCATCCCGACCCGAGCATCTGCCGAGTGGGGCAGGACTACTACCTCGCCTGCTCCAGCTTCGAGTACTTTCCCGGCGTACCGCTCTTCCACAGCCGGGATCTGGCGCACTGGACCCAGATCGGCAACGCGCTCGACCGGCCGAGCCAGCTGCGCCTGGTGCCCGACGGCACGTCGTCCGGCGGCGTCTACGCACCGACGCTGCGGCATCACGACGGCCGGTTCTGGTTGATCACCACCAACGTGACCCGTGGCGAAGGCAACCTGCTGTTCACCGCCACCGACCCGGCAGGTCCCTGGTCGGACCCGGTCCGGCTGCCCGACGTCGCCGGGATCGACCCGGATCTCGCCTGGGACGAGGACGGCGCCTGCTGGTGTACGTACGCCGGGGTCGGGCAGGTCCGGATCGATCCGCACACCGGGCAGGCCCTCGGCCCGCCACGCCGGATCTGGTCCGGCACTCCAGGCGCCAAGGCCCCGGAGGCGCCGCACCTCTACCGTATCGGCGAGTACTGGTATCTGCTCATCGCCGAGGGTGGCACCGAGCGCGGCCACTGCGTGTCGATCGCCCGGGGAACCGCGCCCACGGGACCGTTCGAACCCTGCCCCGCCAACCCGATCCTGACGCACCGCAGCACCGACCACCCGATCCAGAACACCGGCCACGCCGACCTCGTCCAGGCACCCGACGGCGCGTGGTGGATGGTGCTGCTCGGCGTGCGAGCGCGCGGCGGCACCCCCGGTTGGCATGTACTCGGCCGGGAAACCTTCCTCGCGCCGGTGACGTGGGCCGACGGCTGGCCGGTCGTGGGCGGAATAGTCCCGACGACGACCGGGCGACCGCCGCCGGATGTACGGGACGACTTCGACGCAGACGACCTGCATCCACGTTGGATCTCGCTGCGCCACCGCCCCGCCGACGACTGCAACGTGACGGAACGGCCCGGATGGCTGACCCTGCGTGCCCGCGCGGGCACGCTCGACGACCTCGACGTCACGTTCGCCGGCCGGCGTCAGCAGCACCCGTCCTGCCGAATACGAACTCTGATCGACACCGCCGAAGGCCGCGGCGGCCTGGCCGTCCGTCTCGACGAGCTGCACCACTACGAGATCGAGGCGACCGCCGCGGAAGTGCGGGCGCTGGCCCGCATCGGCCCGCTGCGAACGGTGCTGGCCACCCGGCCGATGCCTGCCGGACCCGCGGTGCTCGCGATCCGGGTGGCGTCCACCGACACCTTCCGGGACGTGCGCAGCGGGCCCGACACCGTTTCCCTCGGCGTCGAAGACCGGGACGGCGTGTTCACGGCGCTGGCCGAACTCGACGGCCGGTACCTGTCGACCGAGGTGGCCGGCGGCTTCACCGGCCGGGTCGTCGGCGTGTACGCCGCGGCCGGAACCGTCCGCTTCGACTGGTTCGACTACGAGCCCGTCGAAAAGCACAACGTCCCGGGAGAGTAGATGACGAGCACGGCGCGGTTCCTGCGCGCGCTGGACCAGGCGGTGGCGCAGGGTCCGTTCGAGCCCACCTGGGAGTCGCTGACCGGCTATCAGGTGCCTGACTGGTTCAGGGACGCGAAGTTCGGCGTCTTCGTGCACTGGGGGCCGTACAGCGTGCCCGCGTTCGGCAGCGAGTGGTACTCGCGCAACATGTACCAGCCCGGTATGCCCGAGTTCGAGCACCACCGCAGCGTCTACGGGCCGCAGAACGAGTTCGGCTACAAGGACTTCATCCCCAAGCTCACCGGCGAGAACTTCGACCCGGACGACTGGGCCGCCCTCTTCAGGCAGGCCGGTGCGCAGTACGTCGTGCCGGTCGCCGAGCACCACGACGGCTTCGCCATGTACGACAGCACACTCAATCCCTGGAACGCCGCCGCGATGGGTCCGCAGCGCGACGTGATCGGCCAGTTGGCGGACGCCGTCCGAGCCCGCTCGATGGTCTTCGGCCTGTCCTCGCACCGCGCCGAGCACTGGTGGTTCATGAACGGCGGCATGGGCTTCGACTCGGACGTGCGCGCCGGCCGCCACGCCGACCTCTACGGCCCCGCACAGCCGCAGGAACTGCCCGCGAGCCCGCAGTTCATCGAGGACTGGCTCGCCCGTACCGCAGAGCTGATCGAGCGCTACCAGCCGCAACTGGTCTACTTCGACTGGTGGATCCACCAGCCCGTCTTCAAGCCCCACCTGCCGAGGCTCGCAGCGTTCTACTACAACAGTGCCACGGCCTGGCAACGCGGAGCGGTGCTCGCGTACAAGCACGACGCCTTCGTCCCCGGCACCGCGGTCTACGACGTCGAGCGCGGAGCGAGCGCCCTCTTGCGGGCGGACCCGTGGCAGACGGACACGGCCGTCTCGCGCAGCTCGTGGGGTTACGTGGAAGACCACGACTATAAGAGCTCGACCGAACTCCTGACAGTGCTCGTCGACACCGTCAGCAAGAACGGCTGTCTGCTGCTCAACGTCGGCCCGCGCGCCGACGGCACCATCGCGGAGCCGGAAGCGCAGCTGTTGCGGGAGATCGGCGCGTGGCTCGCCGTCAACGGCGAGGCGATCTACGCCAGCCGTCCATGGATCGTCTACGGCGAAGGCCCCGCGCGGGTGACCGAGGGGCAGTTCACCGAGAACGCCTCACCGGCCTACGGCCCGGCCGACCTGCGCTTCACCACCCGGGACGACCACCTGTACGTGATCGCGCTCGGCGCCGCCGAAGACGGTCGCATCCACGTGCGCTCACTCGCACGCGACCTGACGCTCTACACCCGCCGGATCAGCACCGTGCACCTGCTCGGTCACCCCGAGCCGCTCGAATACGAACACAACGCGCACGCGCTGACCGTGCGCCTCCCCGAGCAGGCCCCTACCGGCCCGATGCCCGTGCTGCGCATCACCCCGGCAGCACCCTGACGCGGTCGCCGGAAACCCATCCCCAAGCTGGAGGTACCGTGCACGCCCCACGGAAACATGTACGACTCCAAGATCCACGGCGCTCACTCCGATGGCGGATCGGCGTCGGCGCCGGGCTCGCCGGTCTCACCGGCGCGCTGCTCATCGGCACCGGGGCCGGCGCGGCTGCCGCAGACACATCAGCACCCGGCGACAGTGCCATGGACACGGTGGCCGCGATGCAGCCGAGCTGGGACCTCGGCAACACGCTGGACGCCATCCCGGACGAGACCTCGTGGGGCAACCCCCTGGTCACCAAATCGGTCTTCGACACCATCCGCTCCGAAGGCTTTCGCAGCGTCCGGATTCCGGTGACCTGGGACAGTCACCAGTCCGCCGCCGCGCCGTACACCGTCGACCCGGCCTTCATGAGCCGGACGAGGCAACTGGTCGACTGGGCGCTTTCGGACGGTCTCTACGTCGAGATCGACCTGCATCACGACTCGTGGGAGTGGATCGCGAACATGGCGACTGACCACGACAACGTGCTGGCCCGCTTCGACGCGACCTGGACGCAGATCGCCGCCGAGTTCAGGGACGAATCGCGCAGGCTGCTGTTCGAGAGTGTCAACGAACCGCAGTTCTACAACGCCACCGACGCCCAGAAGACGCAGTTCATGAGCGAGCTCAACACCTCGTTCTTCGACGTCGTGCGCCAATCCGGCGGCCGGAACGCGACGCGTCTGCTGGTGCTGCCGACCCTGGGCGCCACGCCGGACCAGACCCTGATGGACAACCTGGCCGACACGATGGCCGCGCTGCACGACCAGAACCTGGTCGCCACGGTGCACTACTACAGCTTCTGGCCGTTCAGTGTGAACATCGCGGGGTTCACCACGTTCAACGCCACCGTCCAGCAGGACATGATCGACACCTTCGCCCGCATGTACGACACGTTCGTCGCGAAGGGCATCCCCGTCTATCTCGGTGAATACGGCCTGCTCAACTACCCCGACTATACGAACCCGAACAACGTCGTCGAGCCGGGCGAGGCGCTGAAGTACTTCGAGATGGTCGGCTACGAGGCGCGGATCAACCACGTCACCACCGCGCTGTGGGATCCCGGCACCTACCTGAATCGCAATACCCTGCAATGGCGTGACCCCTTCCTGATCGGTCAGATCAAGTCGGGCTGGACCACGCGCTCCGGCACCGCCGCCTCGGACCAGCTGTTCGTGCCGCGCTCCGGCCCCATCGCGGCGCAGACGATCACGCTCGACCTGAACGGTACCGAGTTCCGCGGCCTGGACGCCGGGGGCTGGCGCCTGATCGACGGCCGGGACTACGCCGTGTCCGGCGATCAGGTCACGCTGACGGCCGCCACGGTCGCTCACCTGGTGGGCAGCCGGTCATACGGCGTCGACTCAACCCTCGAAGTCCGTTTCTCCAGCGGCGTTCCCTGGCT
>NZ_DASYZI010000198.1:0-21171 GCF_035946395.1 Actinocrinis sp. | reverse complement strand
GGCCCTCGGCGGAGGCGCTCGACCGGTCGACCGACCGGCTGCTCGGGCTGGCCGACCAACAGTTCGCGCAGGTGGGGCGGCCGATCCAGGAGTCGCTGCGGCACTTGGACGACCGGCTGCGCGAGATCGAGCAGGGTCGGGCCTCGGCGCAGGCCGCGCTCGCCCAGCAGATCGAGGACGTGCGCACGACCGGTGAGGAGCTGCGCGGGCAGACCGCCGCGCTCGTCACGGCGCTGCGCGCGCCTCAGGTGCGCGGACGTTGGGGTGAGCTGCACCTGCGCCGCGCTGTGGAGCTGGCCGGGCTGGTCGGCCGCTGCGACTTCACCGAGCAGTTGGTGGTCGGCGCGGGCGCGGACAACGACGAAGGGGTCGCACGTCCGGACCTGGTCGTGCACCTGGCCGGGGGTCGGAACGTGGTCGTCGATGCCAAGGTGCCACTCGGCGCGTTCCTGGAGGCGGCAGAGGCTCGGGATGAGGAAACTCGCGCGGAGCGTCTGAGGGCACACGCACGGCAGCTCAAGGCACACGTCGACCAACTGGGCTCACGTGCGTACTGGAAACGACTGAACTCGGCCGGTGCCTCGACGCCTGAGTTCGTGGTCTTGTTCGTGCCCGGCGAGGCTTTCCTGTCCTACGCGCTTGAGGCCGATCCCAACCTGCTGGAGTACGCAGCGGAACGACGCGTGATGCTCGCCTCACCGACCACACTCATCACGTTGCTGCGTACCGTCGCCTACGCGTGGTCACAGGACACGCTCGCCTCGGAGGCACGCACGATCATCGACCTCGGCCGCGACCTGTACGAGCGGATCGGTGTGCTGGCCGGGCATCTCGATCGGGTGGGCGGGTCGCTCGGCGGGGCAGTCGCGGCCTACAACCGAGCGGTCGGCTCGCTCGACGCGCGCGTGCTCGTGGCGGCTCGACGCCTACACGACCTCGGCGTCGGCGACTCTCCCCCGGAGACTCCGCGGCATCTGGACACTGCTCCGCGCTCCCCTGCGGCGTTGGACTCGCTCCTGCCACAGCCGACCGCTCCAGGCAGCCTGGCGCCGCGTTCCGCGACCGACCGGATGACCCCGCAATAGTGACCGCATAATAGTGACGACTTAGTACTGTATGCAGAGATTTGTCATCCGGTCGAGCGACCGGAGGGCGTGGCGTCGGCGAGGGGCGCGTGGCGGCTCGTACGGTGACGCGCATGAGCCAGCACCGGGCTGCGGATCACCGGCCTCCCGAGAGCCCGCTGTGGCGCCCGGAACCGCCGACGGCACGCGGCTGGGAGCGGCAGCGAGTGGCGAAGCCACGTGCGGACGGTAGTAGTCCCGGCGGCCGCAATTTCAGTGGGCGCAATCCGGGCGGACACCGTGTGGAACGGACTGCCGGCGGGCCGCTGACGGCGTTCGGAGTGTCGATCGTGCTGACCGGGGCATGCCTGCTCGGCGCGGGTCTCGACCTGCTGCTGGTGAGCACGGCCGCGTGGGCGCTGACCGGACTGTTCCTCGCCGCGTGCGGGTACACCGCAGCGAAGGTACGACGATCCGACTGGTATTCGGCCGTGGTCGGGCCACCACTCGCCTTCGCCTGCGGCCTGATGCTCGTCGCCGCCTTCTCGCCGCACGATATGGGCTCCGGGCTGATGGGGGCCATGGCGACGATACTGGAACTGCTCGCGATCAAGGCGCGCGCGGTGTTCCTTGGCACAGCTGTGGCGTTAGCTGTCACGCTCGCACGTAGGCTGCCGTTCCGGCAGCGATAACGCGCCGGACAGTTGACAGTGCGTCATGTGGCGGCGCGTCACGTGACAGTGCGTTACTCGGCGTTGAGGTTGCGGCGCAGCTCGTGCGGGAGCGCGAAGAGCAGCTTCTCCTGAGCGGACCGGACGTCTTCGACATCCGTGTAGCCGCGCTCGGCCAGCAGTGCCAGCACGCCCTGGACCAGTTCCTCGGGAACCGAGGCGCCAGAGGTGAGGCCGACCGTGGTGACCGCGTCGAACCACGCCGGATCGACCTCCTCGGCGCGGTCCACCAGGAACGCCGACTTGGCTCCCGCCTCCAGGGCCACCTCGACCAGGCGCACCGAGTTGGAGGAGTTGGCCGAGCCGACCACGATGACCAGGTCGGACTGCGGGGCGATGCGCTTGACCGCGACCTGCCGGTTCTGCGTCGCGTAGCAGATGTCGTCAGAGGGCGGGTCGATCAGCAGCGGGAAGCGCTCGCGCAGCTTCGCCACCGTCTGCTCGGTCTCGTCCACCGACAGCGTGGTCTGCGACAGCCAGGCGACCCGCGAGGGGTCGCGCACCTGCACGTCGGCGACGCCTTCGGGGCCATCGACCAGCTTGATGTGCTCGGGAGCCTCGCCGGTGGTGCCGATGACCTCCTCGTGACCCTCGTGACCGATCAGCAGGATGTCGTAGCCCTCGTCGGCGAAGCGCAGCGCCTCCTTGTGCACCTTGGTGACCAGGGGGCAGGTCGCGTCGATCGTCTTGAGCCGCCGCTGCGAGGCCTGCTCGTGCACCTCGGGGGCCACGCCGTGCGCCGAGAAGATCACGATCGAGCCCTCGGGCACCTCCTCGTTCTCCTCGACGAAGACGGCGCCACGTTCCTCCAGCGTCTGCACGACGTGCTTGTTGTGCACGATCTGCTTACGCACGAACACCGGCGCGCCGTACTGGTCAAGGGCCCGTTCGACGGTGAGGACCGCGCGGTCCACGCCCGCGCAGTAGCCGCGCGGAGCGGCGAGCAGCACCCGCTTGCGCGGCGACGCTCCGGTGGTGAGGGCGTCGGAGGGGGCGGATACGTCGGCGGCCGTGGCGTGGCCTGAGGCGGTGACCATGTCTCCATGTTATTCGCGTACCCACGGGACGCCCCAGTGCGGGAGCGGCGATCTTTACATCTCCCGCACACTTTTCCGTGAACGGTCCGGCACCGACGGTGCGCGGTCGGGGCGCAGCGTTCGTATCGCGTTCGCGCCCCTTCGAAGTCGGCGTTTCCGATCTCGGTGTCGGGACGGACGGATACCGTTGGGCCATGGCGTTGCAGACCTCGTTCGAGCACCCGGTGCCAGTCGCCGCCCTCGCGGGCATGGTGGGCGACTGGATCGACCGGCTCGGCTCGATCTGGGTCGAGGGCCAGATCACGGAGATCAGTCGGCGGCCGGGCGCCGGAATGGTGTTTCTGACGCTGCGTGACCCGTCGCAGAACGTGTCGGTCGGCGTGACCTGCTACCGGAGCGTCTACGACAAGGTGGTGCCGGCGCCCTCGGAGGGCGCGCGGGTGGTGGTGTGGGCCAAGCCGAGCTTCTACCGGCCGCGCGGCCAGTTCTCGCTGCTCGCTCAGGAACTGCGGCCGGTCGGGATCGGGGAGCTGCTGGCCCGGTTGGAGGAGCTCAAGCGGCAGCTGGCCGCGCAGGGCCTGTTCGATCCGGCGCTCAAGAAGCCGCTGCCGTTCCTGCCACACCTGATCGGGCTGATCTGCGGGCGGGCCTCGGCGGCCGAGAAGGACGTGATCGAGAACGCGCAGCGGCGCTGGCCTGGCGTGCGCTTCGAGGTGCGTGAGACGGCGGTGCAGGGCGTCGGCGCGGTCGCCGGGGTGACCGCGGCGCTCGCCGAGCTCGACGCGCACCCCGAGGTGGATGTGATCGTGATCGCGCGGGGTGGCGGCTCGGTGGAGGACCTGCTGCCGTTCTCCGACGAACAGCTGATCCGCGCGGTCGCGGCGTGCGGTACTCCGGTGGTCTCGGCGATCGGGCACGAGCCGGACGCGCCGCTGCTCGACCTGGTCGCGGACCTGCGTGCCTCGACGCCTACGGACGCGGCCAAGCGGATCGTGCCGGACGTGCGCGAGGAACTGGACCGGGTGACGCAGTCCCGGGAGCGGCTGTGGCGCTCGATCACCCGGCTGCTGGACCGGGAGGCGCAGGCGCTGAACGGATTCCGTTCGCGGCCGGTGCTCGCGGCGCCGTACGCGATGGTGGACCTGCGCGCGCAGGAGATCGGGACGCTGCGGGATCGGGCGTATCGCTGCGCGGACCAGAAGGTGGCGCGGGACGGCGAGGTCCTGGAGCACACGCTGGCCCGGGTGCGCGCGCTCTCGCCGCTGGCGACGCTGGAGCGCGGTTACGCCATCGTGCAGCGCGACGACGGGGTGGTGGTCCGCAAGCCCGAGGAGGTCGAACCGGGCGACCCGCTGACGGTGCGCCTCGCGGGCGGCTCGCTGGACGCGACGGTCAATGCGCTGAGGTCGGCGACGTCAGCCACGCCGTGAGGGCGAGACCGCGCGGCTCGTGGAAGCCGAGCTCGCGGTAAAGCGCCTCCCCCTCGTCCGAGGCGTGCAGGTCCACGCGCGGGACGCCGCAGGCACGCAGCCAGTCGAGCGTCGCGACGACCACGGCACGCGCGTGGCCTCGGCGGCGGAAGCGCGGATCGGTCGCGACGCTGAGGATGTAACCGGTCAAGCCGCTGGGATTGGCCGGGCCGGGCAACCGCCGCTGGATCACGCCGACCGAGCCGGCGGCCAGCACACCCGGTTCGTCCGGGGCGTCGGTGACGAAGGCCTGGAGCGGACCGTCCGGGTCGGCCAGCGCGGCACGGAAGGCCTCGATGCAGGGCTGGCGCCACGAATGGTCCAGGATCGGCCCGAAGGTGGAGATCATCACCTCGCGCAGCCGGGTCAGCTCCTCAGCGTCCTGGACGACGGCCTGGCGCGCCGCGATCCCCATAGTCGGACTCCTTGCCCTCGCTGTCGCCCCGGCAACCTATCGTGGACGGCATGTCGAACGAAGCGAATTCCACGCCGCCCAAGGCTGCGCGACCGAAGGCCGCGCCACCGAACGCTGAGTCGTCGAACACTAAGTCGTCGAACGCTGAGCCATCGAACCCCGCGCAGCCTGGCGACGAGCTGAGCGGGCTCGGCTACGAGCAGGCGCGCGAGGAGTTGGTCGCGACGGTGCAGCGGCTCGAAGCGGGCGGGTTGTCGCTGGAGCAGTCGCTGGCGCTGTGGGAACGCGGTGAGGCGCTGGCAGCGCACTGCCAGTCGAAGCTCGACGGTGCCCGTGCACGTCTGGACGCAGCGGTCGCGGCGCGCACTGAGGAGTAAGTGCCGGAAAGTAAGTACCGGGTAGACAGCCAGATCGGTGAGTAGATCGGCGAGGCGTCAGTGCAGCGCCGTGGCGAGCTGTTCGAGCTCGGTCAGCGAGGCGCTGCCTGCCACGATCACCGTGGATTTCGAGTCGTTGTAGTACATGATCGTGCGCAGGCCGGCGGGCGTCGTTCCGGTGTACCGCTGCCAGACGCCGGGTGTGGCCCCGGTGATCTGAGCGGCCGTGTTCGGGCTGGCGTCGGAGTGCTGGTCGGTGAGGAACGCGGCGAGCGGCTCGGTGACCTGTTCCAGTGCGGCGTATCCGCCGCTCGGGGTGAGATATCCCACGTGCCAGTCCCCGGCGGTGGCGCCGGGCGGCTGGTAGTAGGCGGAGGTGAGCCGCCAGTCTGCCGGCAGGCCGCTCGGCGCGAGCACGGTGAACGGCTCGGCCTGGCGCGCGGCGCTCAGCGTGGTCTGGAACGAGGCCGCGTCGATGACGTGCACCGGATCGCCGGGCTTCGACGGCTCGATCGCGAGCACCACGGCGATGGGCACCGCGATCACCGCCAGGGAGAGCAGCATGTCCCGGACGGTGGTCTTCAACCGTGAGTTTGCCCGTGAGTTCACCACGTTCGCCATGTTCCCATCGTCCCCGATGCCCGCTCTTCGAAGTTAACCGGGGCTTGGCGGCGCAGGGTCGGCCGGCGCGCAGCGGCTGGCGAGCCTACAGCAGCCGCAAGAAGCCCCGGTTAACGTCGAAGAGCCCCGATCCGCCGCGGCGCCCGACGGCCCGGGCGGGGTTGTCCGCTTCGCTACGATCATTGAAATCGACGGCTTTGGCCGGCCGAACCCTCAACGGCCGCCGCCGTCATCTGATGTCCGTGCGGAAGGACACCAAATCATGAGCAATACGCCTGAGACGGGCGTTTCCCAGGCACAACTGCCGGATCGCAACCTGGCCCTCGAACTGGTCCGCGTCACCGAGGCGGCCGCGATGGCGGCCGGCCGCTGGGTGGGCCGCGGCGACAAGATCGGCGCGGACGGTGCGGCGGTCGGCGCCATGCGGCGGCTGATCAACACCGTGTCGATGGACGGTGTGGTGGTGATCGGCGAGGGCGAGAAGGACAACGCCCCGATGCTGTTCAACGGCGAACGGGTCGGTAACGGCGACGGGCCGGAGTGCGACGTGGCCGTGGACCCGATCGACGGCACGACGCTGAACGCCAAGGGCATGCCCAACGCGATCGCGGTGATCGCGCTGGCCGAGCGGGGCGCGATGTACGACCCGTCGGCCGTGTTCTACATGGAGAAGCTGGTGACCGGCCCCGACGCCGCGGGCGTCGTCGACATCGCCGCTCCGGTGAAGCAGAACATCAACGCGGTCGCACGGGCGAAGGGCAGCAAGCCCTCCGAGGTGACCGTGGTGATCCTGGACCGGCCGCGGCACGAGAACCTGGTACGCGAGGTGCGCGAGACCGGGGCGCGGATCAAGTTCATCACGGACGGCGACGTCGCCGGCGCGATCATGGCAGTGCGTCCGGACACTGGTGTCGACCTGCTGCTGGGTATCGGCGGCACGCCTGAGGGCATCATCGCGGCCTGCGCGATGAAGTGCCTCGGCGGGGTGATCCAGGGCCGACTGTGGCCACGTGACGAGGCCGAGCGGCGCAAGGCGCTCGAAGCCGGACACGACCTGGAGTGCGTACTCACCACCGACGATCTGGTCACCGGAGACAACGCGTTCGTCGCGATCACGGGTATCACGGATGGCGAACTGGTGCGCGGCGTGCGTTACCGCGCAGGAGGCGCGATCACGTCGTCGCTCGTGATGCGCTCGAAGAGCGGCACGGTGCGGCGGATCGAGTCGGAGCATCAGCTCGACAAGTTGCGCAAGTACAGCGTCATCGACTTCGGATAGGCGTCAGACGTCAGACAGGCTTCTGGTCCTTTTGTTTCATCCGTTCAGCGGTACCGGCGGGCAACAGCGGCGCCTGGGTGGTAACCCTGAATGAGCGAACGAGACCGGAGGCGTCTGATGTCGGGTCAAATCGAGGACACCGCCCCCAACATCGCGCCGATCGAGGAGGATGCCCGCCGGGTCCGGTTGGTCTTCGCCGGCGTGATGCTCGGCATGTTCCTGGCCGCGCTGGACCAGACGATCGTCTCGACCGCGCTGCCGACGATCGTCGGCGACCTGGGCGGGGCGAACCACCTGTCCTGGGTGGTCACCGCGTACCTGCTGGCCTCGACGGCGACCACGCCGCTGTGGGGGAAGCTCGGCGACCTGTTCGGGCGCAAGGCCCTGTTCCAGATCTGCATCGTGCTCTTCCTGGCCGGCTCGGCGCTGTGCGGCGTGTCGCGCAACATGCCGCAGCTGATCGGGTTCCGGGCGTTCCAGGGCATCGGCGGCGGCGGGCTGATGGTGCTGGCCATGGCCGTCATCGCGGACGTCGTGCCGCCGCGCGACCGCGGCCGGTACCAGGGCGTGATCGGCGCGGTCTTCGGCGTCTCGTCGGTGCTCGGCCCGCTGCTCGGCGGGTTCCTGGTGGACAACCTGTCGTGGCGGTGGGTGTTCTACGTCAATTTGCCGGTCGGCGCGGTCGCGCTGTTCGTCATCGCGGTCGCGCTGACCTCGCGGTCGCCGCAGGCGCGTCCGCGGATCGACTACGCGGGCACCGCGCTGCTGGCCGCCGCCTCGACCTGCCTGGTGCTGATCACCAGCCTCGGCGGCACGACCTGGGCGTGGAACTCTCCGGAGGTGTGGGGCTGCGGGATCGGCGCCGTGGTGCTGCTGCTCGTGTTCGTCCTGGTCGAGCAGCGGGCACCCGAGCCGATCCTGCCGCTGCGGCTGTTCCGCAATCCGGTGTTCTCGATGAGCTCGGCGATCGGGTTCGTGGTGGGCCTGTGCATGTTCGGCGCGCTTTCCTTCATCCCGCTGTTCATGCAGGTCGTGAACGGCAACTCGCCGACCGAGTCGGGGCTGCGGCTGCTGCCGATGATGGCCGGCGTGCTGGTCGGCTCGATCGGCACCGGACAGCTGATCAGCAGGCTCGGCCGGTACAAGATCTATCCGATCTTCGGCACGCTCTTCATGGCGTTCGGCCTCGCTCTGCTCTCCCGCGTCGACGAGCACACTTCCGGCGCGCTCATGGGCGCGGACATGGCGGTGTTCGGCTTCGGCCTCGGACTGACCATGCAGGTGCTGATCATCGCGGTGCAGAACACGGTGGGCTACGCCGACCTGGGGACGGCGACCTCCGGGGCGACGTATTTTCGCTCCATCGGCGGCTCGTTCGGCGCCTCCATCTTCGGCACGATCCTGAACAACCGGCTGCACTCGAACATCGGCGACGCGCTCGCGAACGGCAGGCTCTCGCCGCAGTTCCCGGTGAACCGAATCGTCGAGGCGCCGACCGCGGTGCACCAGCTGCCGGCGCCGCTGGCCGCACCATTCCTCCATATTTATGCGATTTCAGTACAGAAAGTCTTCCTTATCGCAGTGCCGATCACACTCGTCGCCTTCGTGCTGACGCTGTTCCTGCGCGAGGTCCCGCTGCGTGACGCGACGCGCGTCCCGGAGCCCGGCGAAGCCTCGGGCCTGCCGACGTTCCGCAGTTCGCTGGACGAGATCGAGAACGCGCTGACCCGGCTGACCAGCCGGCAGAACTTGTGGGACCGCTACGACACGGTCATCGCCCGCGCCGGGGTGGACATCACCGTGCCCCAGGCGTACGGACTGTTCCGGCTCCATCACGCCGGACCGATCACCGACGAGGTCGCGGCGAGGCGTCTGGGTCTGCCGCTCACCCAGATCCGCGCGAAGATCGACGACATCATCGGCACCGGCCACGCACAGCGCGACGGGGACGGCACCGTGACGTTGACGCCGAGTGGCGTCCAGATCATCGACCAGCTGTGCAGTGCGCGGACCGACATCCTTCAGGAGCAGCTGGCAGGCTGGTCACCGGAGCAGCACGCGGATCTGCTGGCCATGCTGCGGCAACTCGCGGACAACACTCTCGACGCGCCCAACCGCACAGTCATGTCGCGCTAAAGCACTGTGATGCTGCATTAGACGCTCACCAGTGCCCGCAGACCGTCGGACCACGGCGTCGGACGCAGGTCTCCGCGCGTGACCTTGACTATCGTCCGGCTGCCACGAGCGTGCTCGATTTCCGTACCGTCCTCTGCATCAGACAGACAGCGGAAGGTGTACGTCGCGCTCGTGTTGCCCAACCGCCCGAACCCGACCTCGACGATCAGTTCGCCGCCTTCGTGGGTGAACGGGCGCAGGAACTCGATTTCGTAGTGCTTGACGACGACGTGATCGTCTGACGGGTCAAGCCCCGACAACGAATGGAACCAGGCGGTCATCGCGCGCTCGACGTGGATCGCGTACCGCGCGTTGTGCAGCACGCCGACCATGTCGAGTTCGTCGAACCACACGGTGGAACGCAGGACGTACAACGGCTTCTTGCCGGGCTCGGGCTTCTTGCCGGTCGGGTCAGTGTTCATCGTGCCCCGTTTCATCATGCCCGTTCACCGCGCTCTGTTCATCGTGCTCTGTTCATCGCGCTTTGAGCCATTTCCGCTTCGGACGCTTGGACTCGACGTTTCCGAACAGCGCCACCCCGCGCACGCGCACGACCGGCGTCTCGGGGCCGAAGACGGTCCCCGGTGAGGCAGAGAGCTTTCGCGAGCCGAAAATCGAGCTGCCCTCGTCGTACAGGATGACTCCGTCCGGCACTCGGAGGATCACCTCGCCGAACACGGCGTTCGCGATGATGACGATTTCGCGCTGTTCGAGCACGGCCTCGGTCAGGTCCAGTTCCACCGACCCGAACAGCGCCCGGGCATTGAGCCCCGAGCGCACCAGCCACCGGCCTGTGCGCTTCGCCTCCCCGAACACGGCCACCACCTGCTCGCCGCTGCCGTACCGCAGCGCGGCGTCCTCGGGATGCGATGTGACCTGGCCGCCCGACGCAGTCGGCGGCGCGAATTCCACCGGCAGGTCCTCGACCAGCACGCGCAGTTCGCCCATCGTCTTGGCGGCGTAGGCGGCCTCAAGCCGTTCGCTGTGTTCCTCGGTGCTCAGGCGCCCCTCGGCAAAGGCCCGCCCGAGCAGTTCGGCGACGTGCTCACGGTCGGCGTCGGAGGCGCGCAGACCGGGATCGCGGTCCTCGGGCTGGCGCATCGCGGGGGAAGTCACGCCGCTACGCTACCGCCGCCCACGGCCGTGGTCAGTCCGGGTCGGGCGCCGGCGGACGGCAGGCATAGGCTTTCGATCGTCTGCGTTTTCGCGACAGTCGTCTTTCGGCAGTGGTTCCAACAGTGGTTCCAGATTGGCTTCAGGAGGCTCGTTCGTGCCCGAGTTCGCTTATTCAGACCTGCTCCCCCTCGGACCGGACGAGACCGAGTACCGGCTGCTCACCACCGAGGGTGTGAGCACCGTTTCGGCGGCCGGGCGGACGTTCCTCCAGGTCGAGCCGTCCGCGCTGCAACTGTTGACCGCGACCGCGATGCACGACATCGCGCACTACCTGCGGCCGGCACACCTGACGCAGCTCGCGTCGATCATGAAGGACACCGAGGCCTCGCCGAACGACCGGTTCGTCGCGCTCGACCTGCTGAAGAACGCGAACATCGCGGCCGGCGGCGTGCTGCCGATGTGCCAGGACACCGGGACCGCGATCGTGATGGGCAAGCGCGGGCAGAACGTGCTGACCGACGGGGACGACGAGACGCACATCGCGCACGGCGTCTATGACGCCTATACGAAGCTGAACCTGCGGTACTCGCAGATGGCCCCGCTGACGATGTGGGACGAAAAGAACACCGGGTCGAACCTGCCGGCGCAGATCGAGCTTTACGCGGCCCCCGGCTCCGCCTACAAGTTCCTCTTCATGGCGAAGGGCGGCGGCTCGGCGAACAAGTCGTACCTGTACCAGGAGACGAAGGCGGTCCTGAACCCTGCGTCGATGCTGCGTTTCCTTGAGGAGAAGATCCGCTCGCTCGGCACCGCGGCCTGCCCGCCGTACCACCTGGCAATCGTCGTCGGCGGTACCTCGGCGGAATACGCGCTCAAGACGGCCAAGTACGCCTCGGCCAAGTACCTCGACAGCCTGCCGACCGAGGGCTCAATGCTCGCGCACGGCTTCCGCGACCTCGACCTGGAGGCCGAGGTGCTGGAGCTGACCCGGCGGATCGGCATCGGCGCGCAGTTCGGCGGCAAGTACTTCTGCCACGACGTGCGGGTCATCCGGCTGCCGCGGCACGGCGCCTCGTGCCCGGTCGCCATCGCAGTGTCGTGCTCGGCGGACCGGCAGGCGCTGGCGAAGATCACGGCGGAGGGCGTCTTCCTGGAACAGCTGGAGACCGATCCGGCGCATTACCTGCCCGAGACGACCGATGAGGCCCTACTCATTAGCGGCTCCACCGCGGGCGACGACGGCGTAGTGCGTGTCGATTTGAACCGGCCGATGAGCGAGGTACGCACGGAGCTGTCGAAGTACCCGGTCAAGACGCGCCTGTCACTGTCCGGGACGCTCGTCGTGGCGCGCGACATCGCGCACGCGAAGCTCAAGGAGTTGTTGGACGACGGCAAGCCGTTGCCGCAGTACATCAAGGACCATCCGGTCTACTACGCCGGTCCCGCGAAGACCCCCGAGGGCTACGCCTCCGGTTCCTTCGGCCCGACGACCGCCGGACGGATGGATTCGTATGTTGATCAGTTCCAGGCCGCCGGAGGCTCGTTCGTCATGCTGGCGAAGGGCAACCGCAGCAAGCAGGTCACCGAGGCGTGCAAGGAGCACGGCGGCTTCTACCTCGGCTCGATCGGCGGGCCGGCGGCGCGGCTGGCGCAGGACTGCATCAAGCGGGTTGAAGTGCTCGACTACGCCGAACTGGGCATGGAAGCGGTCTGGCGGATCGAGGTCGAGGACTTCCCGGCGTTCATCGTGGTGGACGACAAGGGCAACGACTTCTTCACCAACCCGGGTGACAACGCCCCGCTGCTGAACATCGGGAAGCGGCCGTAGGCAGTGCTTGTTAGTGACCGTTTGCTGGTGACCGGCATACGGCGGCTGCCCGAGGCGCGACATACGCAGCGCCCCGGGCAGTCGTCAAGCACTTCAGGCGTTCTCAAGCACGTTCAAGCACGTTCTTCGGCTCAGTACCAGTTGTGGCCTTCCCAGAAGGACTGTGCGGCGCACGGAGAGCCGTAGCGCTCGTCCATGTAGCCGAGCGTCCACCTGATCTGAGTCACCGGGTTGGTCTGCCAGTCGGAACCCGCCGAGGCCATCTTCGAGCCGGGCAGCGCCTGGCCGAGGCCGTACGCGCCGCTCGACGGGTTGGTCGCGGTGACACTCCAGCCGGACTCACGGCTGACGATCCAGTCGAAGCAGCCGAACTCGCCGGACGGGACGATCTGCTGCGCGATCTGATACGCGCTCAGGCCGGCGTAGGGGTCTGACCCGGTGGTGACGGCCGGCGCGGGAGCCTGGGCAGCCGTCGTGGTCGCGGGCACCGGAGCGGGAGCGGCCGAGTATTGCGGTGCCGCGGGCTTCCTCGGCTCGGGCGCCGGCGGCTTCGCCACCGCTGGCGGCTTTTCGTTGATGAACTTCGCCGACGGCCGTGCGGGGGCGTCGTCGAAGGCGATCTCGTGCGCCGCGACGTGCACGGCGGCGTTGGAGACCGTCTTCTGCGCAACGGGGATGGTGGCCGCGTGTGCGGTGGCCGCAGTGGCGCTGAGAGCGCCGACGACGGCGCCGGTGACGGCCGTGCAGGAAGCTGCGGTTACTGCGATTTTGTGCTTGTGCACCGCTATGGATGCGGGCACTGACAGGCGGAGCCTGGGCACGTGAGACCTTCCGTCTGCCGCAGGGCACGACGAAGCAGCCGTCACCGACCCCGGAGAAACGGCGGCACGGATCACGGACGCTTCGAGCGCGCACTGAGCGGCGGCTCGCCCCATCTGACTCTGCTTGCCCGCGGCCAGAGTGGCCGGCGTACGCACTGTGCGGGTACACGCTTCGGGTGGCGCGCCCGGGGTCCGTCGTTCTCGTTCGGAAGCCCGTCGCGTGGGGCCTGACGAAACGACCCTGCCCGATTGTTGGGCCAAACCTCAAATTATTCAGATGTGGGTTAAATCACAGCAAAAGCACGCTCCGTGGAGGGCCATTCACGCCTCGTAGAGCCCCAGCAGGTCAGCAGAATGATCGAGAACGACGAGAACGGCCCCGGGAAACGCCTCCCGGGGCCGTCATTTTGTGGTCTGGGTCACACTGTGGACCGCACATCACATCACACAGCGTGGCCTGGCTCACCCCCGCCGTTCGCGCGTTCGAAGAGCCCGTCCGCTCAGACGGCGAGATCCTCCAGCATCTCGGTCACGAGCGCGGCGATCGGCGAGCGCTCGGAGCGGGTGAGGGTGACGTGCGCGAACAACGGGTGCCCCTTGAGCTTCTCCACCACGGCCACCACGCCGTCGTACCGGCCGACCCGCAGGTTGTCACGCTGCGCCACGTCATGGGTCAGCACGACCCGGGAGCCCGAGCCGATCCGGGAGAGCACGGTGAGCAGCACGTTGCGCTCCAGGGACTGCGCCTCGTCCACGATCACGAAGGAGTCGTGCAGCGAACGTCCGCGGATGTGGGTGAGCGGCAGGACCTCCAGCATGCCGCGGTCCACCACCTCGTCGATCACATCGGCGGTGGTCAGCGCGGACAGGGTGTCGAAGACCGCCTGGCCCCACGGGCTCATCTTCTCGCCCTCGGTGCCCGGCAGGTAGCCGAGATCCTGGCCGCCGACCGCGTAGAGCGGACGGAAGACGACCACCTTCCGGTGCTGCCTGCGCTCCATGACCGCCTCAAGCCCCGCGCACAGCGCCAGGGCCGACTTTCCGGTGCCCGCGCGCCCGCCGAGCGAGATGATGCCGACCTCCGGGTCGAGCAGCAGGTCGAGCGCGATCCGCTGCTCGGCGGAGCGGCCATGCAGTCCGAAGGCCTCGCGGTCGCCGCGCACCAGCCGCACCTGCTTGTCCGCGGTCACCCGCCCCAGCGCCTTGCCTCGCTCGGAGACCAGCACCAGGCCGGTGTGCACCGGCAGCCCGGCAGCCTCGGGCAGCTCGATCCGGCTCTCCTCGTAGAGCCGGTCCACCATCGAACCGGCTATCTCAAGCTCCGCCATGCCGGTGTAGCCGGACGTGATCGCCAGTTCCGCGCGGTACTCCTCGGCCGGCAGGCCGACCGCCGCCGCCTTGACGCGCAGCGGCAGGTCCTTGGATACCAGCGTGACCTGCCTGCCCTCGGCTTCGAGGGACTTCGCCACCGCGAGGATGCGGGTGTCGTTGTCGGGCGAGGCGACGGCGGGCCGGAACCCGGGCGGCAGGACCGACGGATCGGTGTGGTTGAGCTCGACACGCAACGTGCCGTCGGCGGGTCCGATCGGGATGGGCGCGTCGAGGCGCCCGTACTTGACGCGCAGCTCGTCGAGCATCTGTAGCGCTGACCGCGCGAAGTATCCGAGTTCGGGGTGGTGGCGCTTGCCTTCGAGTTCGCTGACGACCACCAGCGGGATGACGACCTCGTGCTCGTCGAAGCGGGTGATCGCGGCCGGATCCGCGAGGAGGACGCTGGTGTCCAGCACGAAAGTGCGCCGTTCGGGACGGGCGGAACGGCGCTTGGGTGTAACGGCCACTTAGCACGACTCCCTGTGGGCGTGCCGCGCCCGGCGCGCCCTTGATGAGGGTGGGATTTGCACCGGTCACAACGTTAAGGAGGGCGGGCGGCTCCAGGCGGGGAGTTTTTGGCTGATCACCGGCCCGCGCACGGGGTGCGACAGGCGCTCAACCGCCGGACCGGTGTCACACGTCATACCAGGGCATTACCCCATCCGGTCTACACGAAAACGGCGTCGCGACACCGCTGGAAGCGCCGCTGGAGCGGCGTCAGAGCCCCGTCACGCACCATAACGACGTTGACGCAGGCTGTAATTACGCAGGGCGCGCAGAAAATCGATCTTGCGGAACGCCGGCCAGAGCGCCTCGCAGAAGTAGAACTCCGAGTGCGCCGACTGCCACATCAGGAAGCCGGACAGGCGCTGCTCGCCGGAGGTGCGGATGACCAGGTCCGGATCGGGCAGCCCGCGAGTGTAAAGGTGATCGGCGATGTGTTCGACGTCTATCACCTGCGCCAAGTCCTCGATCGTCGTGCCGCGCTCGGCGTGCTCGTACAGCAGGGAGCGCACCGCGTCGGCGATCTCACGTCGTCCGCCGTAACCGATCGCCGCGTTGACCACCAGTCCGGGGTTGTCCGCAGTGCGCGCGCCGATTTCCTTCAGCGTCCGCGCGAAATCACCGGGCAGCAGATCAAGCGCGCCGAGCGGCTGCACGCGCCAACGCCCGGTGTCCGCGAGCCGGCGCACCGAGCCTTCGATGATCTGAATCAGATCAACCAGCTCATCCGCGGGCCGGTTGAAGTTGTCGGTGGAGAACAGCCAGAGGGTCACCACCTGGACCCCGGCCTCCTCGCACCATTCGAGCAGGTGCTGGATCTTGTCGGCACCACGCTGGTGACCGGTGGCGATCTGCTCGCCGACCGACTTGGCCCACCGGCGGTTGCCGTCCATGATCACACCGACGTGCCGCGGAACACGTGACCGGTCCAGCTTCGCGACCAGCCGCTTCTCGTACGCGCCGTAGACGAGGTCTCGCACACTCATCTCCGACGCCTCTCCCTCGGCCGCGGTTTCCCGGCTGCGCGGCCCCATGGCTCCACGGGGCCGTTTCTCCTGCGGCACCTTATCTCCAACAACAGCCGCCTCGGCTCGGGAACGAGCGAGGCGGCTGTGAGGATCTGGTGAAGATCCGCTCAGATCACGGATGAGAGGGTGCGCGGGGTGGATTGCCGACGGTGCAGCGCATGCGGCTGGCGCCGTGTGGGCTCATGGGTCGAGGGCTGAGCGTGGCGGGGCGGAGGAGGGAGCCGTAGCGCCACGCGGCGCCGACACATCAGTGACACCGCGCGATGACCGACGACGCGACGGCCATCGGCACGCGAGCTCGGCAATCCACCCCGCGCACCCTCTGGCGACTAGCCGAGCCGGGCGGTCAGTGCGCGGTGCTCTTCCCACAGTTCGCCGGGCAGGTGGTCGCCGAAGCGCTCGAAGTGGGCCGGGATCAGCCCGGCTTCGCGCCGCCAGGCCTCGTGATCCACCGTCAGCAGCTGCTCAAGGTCCTTGTCGTCGATGCTCAGGCCGCCGAGGTCCAGCTCGTCCTGCGCCGGCACGACGCCGATCGGCGTCGGCACACCGGCCGCGCGGCCGTCGAGCCGGTCGACGATCCACTTGAGCACGCGGCTGTTCTCGCCGAACCCGGGCCACAGGAAATGGCCGTCGGCCGCCCTGCGGAACCAGTTGACGTAGTAGATGCGCGGCAGCTTCTCCGGATCGGCCTGCGCGCCCACGCGCAGCCAGTGCGCGAAGTAATCGCCCATGTTGTAGCCGCAGAACGGCAACATGGCGAACGGGTCGTAACGCAGTTCGCCGACAGTGCCCTCGGCCGCGGCGGTCTTCTCCGAGGCGACGTTCGCGCCGAGGAACACGCCGTGCTGCCAGGACCGCGATTCGGTGACCAGCGGGACCGCGGTGGCACGGCGTCCGCCGAACAGGATCGCCGAGATCGGCACGCCGCTCGGGTCCTCCCACTCGGGGGCGATCGTCGGGCACTGCGCCGCCGGGACGCAGAACCGCGAGTTGGGATGCGCCGCGGGCTCGGTCGACGCGGGAGTCCAGTCGCGGCCCTTCCAGTCGGTCAGGTGCGCCGGAGGTTCGTCGGTCAGGCCCTCCCACCAGACGTCGCCGTCGTCCGTGAGTGCGACATTGGTGAAGATGGTGTTATCGGTCAGCGTCGCGATGGCGTTGGCGTTCGTGGACATACCTGTTCCGGGAGCGACGCCGAAGAAGCCCGCCTCCGGGTTGATCGCGTAAAGGCGTCCGTCGGCGCCGAAACGCATCCATGCAATGTCGTCACCGACCGTCTCGACCTTCCAACCGGGGATCGTCGGCATCAGCATCGCGAGATTCGTCTTGCCGCACGCCGACGGGAATCCAGCCGCGATGTACCTGACCTCGCCACTCGGCGGCGTCAGCTTCAGAATGAGCATGTGCTCGGCCAACCAGCCCTCGTCGCGGGCCATCACCGAGGCGATGCGCAGCGCGTAGCACTTCTTGCCGAGCAGCGCGTTACCGCCGTATCCGGATCCGTACGACCAGATCTCACGGGTCTCCGGGAAGTGCGTGATGTACTTCGTCGTGTTGCAAGGCCACGGCACGTCCGTCTGCCCGGCAGCGAGCGGCGCCCCGACGGAATGCACCGCCCTGACGAAGTCACCATCCTCGCCGAGTTCCTCAAGCACGGCAGCGCCCATACGCGTCATCACTCGCATGGAGAGCACCACGTACGCCGAGTCGGTGATCTCAACGCCGAGCGCGGCGAGAGGTGAGCCGATCGGACCCATCGAGAACGGCACGACGTACATCGTGCGTCCGCGCATCGAGCCGGCGAACAGGCCGTCCAAGGTCATCCGCATCTCGGCGGGTGCGACCCAGTTGTTCGTCGGGCCGGCGTCCTCCTCACGCTCTGAGCAGATGAACGTCCGGTTCTCGACCCTCGCCACATCGGACGGGTCGGATACTGCGTAGAAGGAGTTGGGCCGCTTGGCGGGGTTAAGCCGTCGCAGGGTGCCTGTCCCGACGAGTTCGCCGGTCAGCCTGGTCCACTCGGCGTCGGAGCCGTCGCACCAGACGATCCGTTCGGGTCGGGTCAGTTCGGCGATCTCGCCCACCCAGGCGAGCAGTTCCGGATGGCGGGTCGGGGGTTTTTCGGACAGCGCCGTATACGAAAAGGCGAGTGACATCGTGCGCACTCCTAGGGACGCCGGGAGTCCGCACCTCCCGGGCGTAATGAGGGTTGTTTTGGACTATAGCCACGAGTGTCCGCATCGTGGACCCGCCTAAGTTACCTGCCAGTAACTTACGTCGGCGTAGGTTACTCTGGAGCGGTCAGCGGCCACACCGGCGCGGTGTGGCGCTATGTCCGTAAAGACGTCGATTTCGCCAGGCGGCCGAGCCGCCGGGACAGGGGTACGGTGTGACCAATCTCATGACCCAAGGGGGTGGCGCGCTCGATCCGCCACCCGGTTCTGTGAGGCAAGTCTCGCCCACGCAGGCTGTGGCGTCCGCCACAGCGGCGGTCAAGCCGAAGCTGCGCGGCTGGTTCCACGCCGGGGCCTTCCCGCTCGCGCTGGCCGCCGGGATCGTGCTGATCACGCTGGCGCCGACCGCCGGAACCACTGCGGCCTGCGCGGTGTTCGCGGGAAGTTCGTGGCTCCTCTTCGGCGTCAGCGCCGTCTACCACCGCGGCACCTGGGGCCCGAAATGGCGCGGCGTGCTGCGCCGGCTGGACCACACCAACATCTTCCTGATCACCGCCGGGACGTACACGCCGCTGTCCATCGTCCTGCTCTCGCGCGTGTCGGCCGAAATACTGCTGACCCTCGTCTGGGCGGGCGCGCTGATCGGCATCGGCATGCGCGTCTTCTGGCTGAGCGCGCCGCGATGGGTATACGTCCCCTGCTATCTAGCGCTCGGCTGGGCCGCGGTCTTCTACCTGCCGGACTTCCAGCGTCACGGCGGCTGGAGCGTCGTCACGCTGATCATCGCCGGTGGGCTGCTCTACTCCGCAGGCGCCGTGGTCTACGGGCTGAAGAAGCCGAACCCGTCCCCCCAATGGTTCGGCTTCCACGAGATCTTCCACATCATGACCATCGCAGCCTTCGTCTGCCACTACGTGGCGATCTCAATCCCCGTCTACAATCACGCCTGACCTGGCACACCATTGGCACACCATTGGCACACCATTGGCACACCGCTGACACGCCGCCGAACCGGCGCAGATCCCCCACGCTCCGCTCCGCACGTTCCGCCTACGCGCAGAACGGGCCCGGACACACAAACGCCGCGGGCACATCCGAAAGCAGCGCCTCAGCGACCGCGAGCCCATACCCCGCAAACCGCGGCGCACGGTCGGCCAACTGTGAAGCAGCACCCAGCGCCCGGTGCGCGTCATCCAAATGGTCCAGCGACCCAGCCGTGACCGCATACGCGACAAAAGCGGCCGCCGCCGCCGAGGCCCCCGACGGCGTGGCGTTGTCGGTCGGATCGCTGGGCCGGAAGTACAGCGAGTCGGCGTCCGCAGCGGTGTCGTGGAACCCCGCGTCGGAGACGAACTGCTCCCGAACCGTCTCAAGCAAGCCCGCCGCCAAGTCCAACCACTGCTTGTCGCCGGTCGCCGAGTACAGCACGCAGAATCCCTCCGCGACGCAGCCGTAGTCCTCAAGCACGCCGGGATTCGCCGAGGCCACGCCGTCACGTGACGTACGCACGAGCCGCGCGTCGCGCACATGCACGTCCGCCAGCAGCCGCGCCGCGTCGACCGCCACGTCCAGCAGGCGAGGCATCTCAAAGGCCAGCGACGCCTCGACCAGCGCGGTGATGGCGAGCCCGTTCCACGCCGCGACCACCTTGCCGTCCCGGCGCGGCTGCGGCCGCTCCTCCCGGGCAGCCGCCAAAGTGATGCGGGCCCGGTGATAGCGCGCCGCCTCGTCCGGCGCAGGATCGCCGAGCATTTCGAGCACTGACGCGCCGTCCTCGAACGTGCCCTGCGAAGTCACGTGAAAGAAGTCCGCAGCCCATTCCCCATCCGAATCGCCGAGCACCGAGCGCAGTTGCGAAGGCGTCCAGACGTATGTCAGACCCTCGACACCATTGGTATCCGCATCAAGCGCCGACGCAAACCCGCCCTCGCTGGTCCGCAGCGCCCCGATCAGGAACTTAACGGTCTGAAGCGCCACCCGCGCAAAGAACGCAGACTCCTTCCCAGTCTCGCCCTCAGCTCCAGCCCCAACCCCCGCCCCACCATCAGACTCCGCGCCATCTACAGTAGCCTTATACAATAATGTATACACGCGAAGCAGCAAAGCATTGTCATATAGCATCTTCTCGAAGTGCGGCACGGTCCACGTCCCATCCACCGCGTACCGCGCGAACCCGCCGCCAAGCTGGTCGAAGATCCCGCCGCGCGCCATCGCGAAGCAGGTACGCCGCACCATGTCAAGGGCCTGCGGCGACCCCGTGCGAGCGTGGTGTCGCAACAGTTGCAGCAGCGTCATCGAGGGTGGGAACTTCGGCGCTCCCCCGAACCCGCCGTGCACGGAGTCGAACTCATGCACCAGCCTCGCCACCGACGCCGCAAGCGCCGTCGAGTCCGGCGCACCGCCAGCGTCCGCATCCGAACCAGCGCTAGTGCCGCCACCAGCACCGCTGCCCACCGGCGCCGCCGTCCGCGCAAGCCGCTCCGCGACGTCGTCCCCCACCCGCTCGATCTCGGACCGCTGCTCTCGCCAAGCCGTTCCCACCGCATCAAGCAGCGTCCGGAACGACGGCATCCCGCCCCGCGACTGCGCAGGGTAGTAGGTGCCGCAATAGAAGGGCTTCCCCGCCGGAGTGGCGAAAACGGTCATCGGCCACCCGCCGTGCCCGGTCATCGCCTGCGTCGCCGTCATGTACACGGCGTCAACGTCCGGCCGCTCTTCGCGGTCCACCTTCACGCACACGAACCCGGCGTTCATCAACGCCGCGGTCTCCGCGTCCTCAAAGGACTCATGCGCCATAACATGGCACCAGTGGCACGCCGCGTATCCGATCGAGATCAGCAGCGGCACGTCCCGCCGCCGCGCCTCGGCGAACGCATCCTCACCCCACTGCCACCAATCCACCGGATTGTCCGCGTGCTGAAGCAGATACGGCGAGGTCGCGCTACCGAGCCGGTTCATGGACCCAGCGTCTCACACCCTGTGGCCTGCCCGTCCGCCGACGCCCATCCCGGTCCCGCAGTGCCGCAAAGACTCGTGGGCCATAACGTGACCGCCCGCTCCGCACGCTCGCCGTCCGGGCGGGCCACACCCGGCACGTGCACGGCAGATCCTGGAATAAATCTCTGGCAGATCTTGGATTGATACAGCGCGAGGACGTTGCGCTG
>NZ_DASYZI010000197.1:0-13063 GCF_035946395.1 Actinocrinis sp. | reverse complement strand
GGCTGAAGGTGACCGCGAAGGAGCTGCCGGGCTACGTCGAGCGGGTGCTGCGCGCCTACCGGGCCGCGGGCGAGTCCTTCGCGGTTTGGACCGTGCGGGCCACCGAGCAGCAGCTGTCCTGATGCCCGCAGAACGCACACTTCTCGGGGGCGACGCACGTTCCGCGCAGCGCCGCGTGGAACGGCACCGGGTCGCGAACGGGCTGGTCCAGCGATGCCGTCTCACTACGTGGCGGTATTCGTCTCGGAAGCGTCCAGTTTCGTTCGCCACGCGAGCCGTCTCACGAGAGTGTCCATATGATGGTACGAGGTGGACGGAGATGGACGGGGAATGGGACGCTCGACGCATGTCTCGCGCCGGAATCGCCCTCGTAGTACGACGTCACGTCGACTACAAGCGCGTGTCCAGCGCCGTCTGTATGCCGACGCGTTAGTCCACCCGCTCACCGCCGATCGAGATCCAGCAGTCTCCGGGGGAGATCCCCCGGAGAGCACCGCGGGTGTGAAGCGCGTCGATCCGGAAGACTCCACTGGCTCCGCTTCCGGGCCCCCGCGTCGCGCACCCGAAACGACCCGGAGGTCCGGACCCGTGAGCTCCAACGAACCCGTACGCGTCACCGACGGCCACGACCCTGGCGGCGAGCAGCGCGCCGCTCCCCAGTACTGCCCCTACTGCGGCGGCGAGGACCTGCGTCCCGAAGCCTCGTCCCGCCGCGCCTGGAACTGCCGTTCCTGCGCGCGCGTGTTCGAGGTCTCCTTCGTCGGGCTGAAGCTGGGGGTGGGCGTATGACCCCCGCACAGGTCGACACCGGGGCGGATCTGCGCGCGCTGGCCGACGAGGCGAACGAGCGACTCGCCGAGGCGAGTGCCGCACAGATCATCGGCTGGGCGCGCGAGACCTTCGGTTCCAGCCTGGTCGTCGCCTCGTCGATGGCCGATACGCACCTGGTGCATCTCGCCCAGGCGGTCGCGCCCGAGATCGACGTGCTGTTCCTCGACACCGGCTACCACTTCGCCGAGACGATCGGCACCCGCGACGCCGTCGCGCACGCGTACCAGGTGAACCTGATCTCGATCCTGCCGCGCCGGACGGTCGCCGAGCAGGACGCCGAGTACGGTCCGAAGCTGCACGACCGCGACCCCGACCTGTGCTGCGCCATGCGCAAGGTCGAGCCGCTGGAGCGTGGCCTGAAGCCGTACACCGCGTGGGTCAACGGGATGCGCCGCGAGGAGTCGCCGACGCGGGCGAACATCCGGGTGATCGACTACGACGCCAAGCGGGACAAGGTCAAGATCTCGCCGATCGCGGCCTGGACCCAGGACGAGGTGGACACGTACGTCGCCGAGAACAGTGTCCTGATCAACCCGCTGTTCATGGACGGCTTCGCGTCCATCGGCTGCGAGCCGTGCACCCGCCGCGTCGCTCCCGGCGAGGACGCGCGCGCCGGCCGCTGGGCCGGTTTCTCGAAGACCGAATGCGGGCTGCACACATGAGCGCCCTTCCGATCGACGCGGACGCGGCGGACGGCCACGACACGGACCCGCGTCAGGCGCGCGTCGCCGCTGTTCCCGCACAGACCGAACCGGAGTCGACGCAGGAGGCTCGCGTGACCGCCCTGATCGATACGCAGTCGCCCTCGCCGCTGCCGCTGCGGCAGTCGCACCTCGACGCGCTCGAATCCGAGTCGGTGCACATCTTCCGGGAGACCGCGGCCGAGTTCGAGCGGCCGGTGCTGCTGTTCTCCGGCGGCAAGGACTCCATCGTGATGCTGCACCTGGCGCTCAAGGCGTTCTGGCCCGCGCCGGTGCCCTTCGGGCTGCTGCACGTGGACACCGGGCACAACTTCGCGGAGGTGCTCACCTACCGCGACCGCGTCGTCGAGAAGCACGGCCTGCGGCTGACCGTGGCGAAGGTGCAGGACTACATCGACGACGGACGGCTGCGCGAGCGCCCGGACGGCACCCGCAACCCGCTGCAAACCGTGCCGCTGCTCGACGGGATCCGCGACAACAAGTTCGACGCCGTCTTCGGCGGCGGGCGGCGCGACGAGGAGAAGGCGCGCGCCAAGGAGCGGGTCTTCTCGCTGCGCGACGAGTTCGGCGGCTGGGATCCGCGCCGCCAGCGCCCCGAGCTGTGGCAGCTGTACAACGGCAAGCACCGGGTCGGCGAGCACGTGCGGGTCTTCCCGCTGTCCAACTGGACCGAGCTCGACGTGTGGCAGTACATCGAGCGCGAGGGCATCGAGCTGCCCGAGGTGTACTACGCGCACGAGCGCGAGGTGTTCATGCGCGACGGGATGTGGCTGACCGCCGGCGAGTGGGGCGGCCCGAAGGACGGCGAGCCGGTCGAGATGCGCCTGGTGCGCTATCGCACCGTCGGCGACATGTCGTGCACCGGAGCAGTGGATTCGGACGCGGTGACGATCGCTCAGGTCATCCGGGAGATCGCCGCCTCCACGATGACCGAGCGCGGGGCGACCCGCGCCGACGACAAGCTGTCGGAAGCCGCCATGGAGGACCGCAAGCGCGAGGGGTACTTCTAAAAAAATGACTGCCACGGATCAAGGCATCTCGCTGCTGCGCCTGGCCACGGCCGGCTCGGTGGACGACGGCAAGTCGACCCTCGTCGGCCGGCTGCTGCACGACACCAAGCAGGTGTTCGCCGACCAGCTCGACGCGGTCGAACGGGTCTCCCGCGAGCGCGGCCTGGACGGCGCCGACCTCGCCTTGCTCACCGACGGCCTGCGGGCCGAGCGCGAGCAGGGCATCACCATCGACGTGGCCTACCGGTACTTCGCGACCCCGCGCCGCCGGTTCATCCTGGCCGACACCCCGGGGCACGTGCAGTACACCCGCAACATGGTCACCGGCGCGTCCACCGCGCAGCTCGCCGTCGTGCTGGTGGACGCGCGCAACGGCGTGGTGGAGCAGACCCGCCGGCACGCCGCGGTCGCCGCGCTGCTGCGGGTGCCGCACGTGGTGCTCGCGGTGAACAAGATGGACCTGGCCGGCTACGAGGAGAAGGTCTTCGCGACGATCGCCGACGAGTTCACCGAGTACGCGGCGCGGCTCGGCGTGCCCGAGGTCACCTCGATCCCGATCAGCGCGCTGGCCGGGGACAACGTGGTCGAGCCGTCCGCGTCGATGGACTGGTACGGCGGCCCGACGCTGCTGGAGCACCTCGAAGCCGTCGACGTCGAGGAGGACCCGGCGGCGCACCCGGCCAGGTTCCCCGTGCAGTACGTGCTGCGGCCGCAGTTGCCCGGCGATTTCCGCGACTACCGCGGCTACGCCGGGCAACTGGTGTCCGGGGTGCTGCGGCCCGGCGACGAGGTCGTGGTGCTGCCCTCGGGTCAGCGCTCGACGATCGCCGGGATCGACCGGCTCGGCGAGCAGGACGTCGAGGTGGCCTTCGCACCGCAGTCGGTCACCGTGCGCCTGGCCGACGACCTGGACGTCTCGCGCGGGGACGTGATCGCGCCGGTCGCCGCCGCGCCGCAGGCCACCCAGGACGTGACCGCGACGGTCTGCCACGTGGCCGACCGTCCGCTGCGGGCCGGGGACAGAGTGCTGCTGCGGCACGCGACGAAGACGGTGAAGGCGATCGTCCGCTCACTGGACGCGCGCCTGGAGATCTGCGGGCTGTTCGAGGTGCCCGACCCGGAGTCCTTGTCGGCCAACGAGATCGGCCGGGTGACGCTGCGCGTCGCGGCGCCGCTGCCGCTCGACGAGTACACGGCCAACCGGCGCACCGGCTCGTTCCTGCTGATCGACGAGAGCGACGGCGCGACGCTGACCGCCGGGATGGTCGGCACGCCGCTGACCGCCGCGGTACCGGCCGGGGCGCAGTAGCCGATGCCGGACTTCATCCTCGCCGGGATCTCCGGTGCGATCGAGCCGAGGGAGACAGGGCGGCTGAGCGGGTGTACCAGCACCCGCCTCTGCGTAGCCGCGCTCTGAAAGAGCTCTGGAGCCGACCGGCGGCTGACGCACGCACGCCACGCCGCCGGTCGCTCTTTGCCTGAGCCCGTTTCAGCTCGCACGCCGCTTCCTAAACCGACGAGGATTCCACGTGTCCCCGTTCCGCATCCATCAGCCCGGACGCCCGCTCAAGCGCGCCCTCTTGCTTGCCACCGCCGCAGCCACCCTCGCCTTAACCACCGCCTGCGCCCACCAGTCCACCCCGAGCGCCGCCCCGGCCGGCAACGCCGGCACGTCCGGCTCCCCCGCCGCCTCGCTGCGGCTCGGCTACTTCGCCAACGTCACCCACACCACGCCGATCGTCGGCGTGGCGAAGAACTTCTTCACCGCCAGGCTCGGTTCGACCACGCTGAACACGCAGATCTTCAACGCCGGCCCGGACGAGATGACGGCGCTGCTCGGCGGCAAGATCGATGCGGCATACGTCGGCCCGTCTTCCGCGCTCAACGCCTACGTCAAGTCCAACGGCGGCGGTCTGACCATCGTGGCCGGGGCGCAGAACGCGGGCGCCGAACTGGTCGTCTCCCCGGACATCCACTCGGTCGGCGATCTGCGGGGCAAGACACTGGCCACCCCGCAGTTGGGCAACACCCAGGACGTGGCGCTGCGCTACTGGCTCAAGCAGCAGGGCTTCGCCACCGACCTGCAAGGCGGCGGGGACGTGAAAATCACCCCCACCGACAACTCCACCACGCTGACCCTGTTCGAGGCGGGCAAGATCGACGGCGGCTGGGTACCCGAGCCTTGGGCCTCGCGCCTGGTCGTCGAGGGCAAAGGCCACGTGCTCGTGGACGAGAAGACCCTGTGGCCCGGCGGCCAGTTCGCCACGACGAACCTGGTGGTGGCCACCTCGTACCTCCGCGCGCACCCGCAGACCGTCAAGGCGCTGATCGAAGGCCAGCTCGACACCAACACCTGGGTCACCGCGAACCCGGTCGCGGCAGCCGCACTGGTCAACGACACCATCAAGACCCTCACCGGAAAAGCACTCAAGGACGCGGTGATCACCCGAGCCTGGAGCGAGGAGAACGTCACCAACGACCCCGAGGCCACCTCGCTGAAGGTCAGCCTGGACCACGCGGTGACCGACGGCCTGCTCAAGCAGACCTCCCTCATCGGCATCTACGACCTGACCCTGCTCAACCAGGCGCTGACCGCCGAAGGGCAGCCGACCGTCTCGGCGGCCGGACTCGGCAACCAGTAGGACACACGCCCAACGCTGGCAGGCGGCGGGCCGACGAGAGGAACGCGACATGACGGCGACGATCGACCGACGGTCCGACGCCCGCACGCTCAAACGCATCCTGCTTGGCACCGCCGCCATGGCCACCCTGGCCCTGACCACCGCCTGCGCCCACGCAGCCTCGCTGTACGCCGCTCCGGCCGCCAACAATCCGGCGGCCGGCGGCGGCGCGCCCGCCACCGAACTGCGGCTGGCCTACCAGGCCAACGTCACGCACACCACGCCGATCGTCGGGGTGGCCAAGAACTTCTTCGCCGGCAAGCTCGGCTCGACCACGCTGAGCACCCAGATCTTCAACTCCGGCCCGGACGAGATGACCGCGCTGCTCGGCGGCAAGATCGACGCCGCGTACGTCGGCCCGTCCGGGGCGCTCAACGCCTACGTCAAGTCGCAGGGCAACGGTCTGACCATCGTGGCCGGGGCGGAGAACGCGGGCGCCGAGCTGGTCGTCTCCCCGGGCATCAACTCGGTCGCCGACCTCAAGGGCAAGACGCTCGCCGACCCGCAACTCGGCAACACCCAGGACGTGGCGCTGCGCTACTGGCTCAAGCAACAGGGCTTCGCCACCGACCTGCTCGGCGGCGGCGACGTGAAGATCACGCCCACCGACAACTCCACCACGCTGAACCTGTTCGAGGCGGGCAAGATCGACGGCGGCTGGGTACCCGAGCCCTGGGCCTCACGGCTGGTCGCCGAGGGCCACGGCCATGTGCTGCTGGACGAGAAGACGCTGTGGGCGGACGGCCAGTTCTCCACCACGGACCTGGTGGTGGCCACCTCGTATCTGCGCGCGCACCCGCAGACCGTCAAGGCCCTGATCGAAGGCCAGCTCGACACCAACACCTGGGTCACCGCGAACCCGGTCGCGGCAGCAGCACTGGTCAACAACACCATCAAGACACTCACCGGAAAAGCGCTCAAGGACGCAGTGATCACCCGCGCGTGGAGCGAGGAGAACGTCACCAACGACCCCGAGGCCACCTCCTTGCAGACCAGCCTCGACCACGCGGTCGCCGACGGCCTGCTCAAGAAGACCTCGCTGAACGGCATCTACGACCTGACCCTGCTCAACCAGGCGCTGACCGCCGAGGGGCAACCGGCCGTCTCGGCGGCCGGACTCGGCAACCAGTAAGGCGCGATCTTCGGAACAAGACGCGAGAGTCGAAGAAGGCAGCACCGAAGCAGTGGCTCAACGGCATTCCCGCCCCGCCGGCCGCCCACCAAGCGGCCGGACCAGGAGAGGAGACGGCAAGATGACCGCGACGATCGACCAAGTGCCCGAAGCCCATACCGTGCTGCCCGACGCGGCTCTGCGGCTTACCGGCGTCACCAAGTGGTTCGGCAAGGAGAGCGGCTCACCGGTTCTGGACGGCATAGACCTGGCCGTCGCACCGGGTCAGTTCGTCTGTCTGCTCGGCGCGTCCGGCTGTGGGAAGTCCACGCTGCTGAACCTCGTCGCGGGCCTGGACCCGGTCAGCTCGGGCACGATCGAGCTGACCGGCGGCCACGCCGCGCTGATGTTCCAGGAGTCGGCGCTGTTCCCGTGGCTGACCGCGGAAGCGAACGTGGAACTGGCGCTGCGGCTGCGCGGACTCGGCAAGTCCGAGCGGCGCGCCGAGGCGGCGCGGCTGCTGCGGCTGGTGCGGCTGGACGGCGCCGCGCGCAAGCGCGCGCACGAGCTGTCCGGCGGCATGCGCCAGCGGGTCGCGCTGGCCCGCGCGCTGGCGCAGAAGGCCGACGTGCTGCTGATGGACGAGCCGTTCGCCGCGCTCGACGCGATCACCCGCGACGTGCTGCACGGCGAGCTGACCACGCTGTGGCAGGAGACCGGCGTGACGGTCCTGTTCGTCACGCACAACGTGCGCGAGGCGGTGCGGCTCGGCCAGCGGGTCGTGCTGCTCTCGTCGCGGCCGGGCCGGGTCGTGCACGAGTGGAGGGTCGACATCCCCCAGCCGCGCCGCATCGAGGACACGAACGTGGCCGAACTGGCCGTGGAGATCACCGCAGAGCTGCACAAGGAGATCAGCCGCCATGGCTAACGAGACCACGACCCGCGACACGAACGCCGACGGCGCTGTGTCAGAGAACGCTATGTCAGAGAACGCCGCGCCGGAAAACACCGCGTCAGAACACACCGTGCCAGCGGACACCACCACGCCCACAACGGCGCCTGACGGCACGCCGAACAACGCGGCGACAGCCGCCGGCGGCCCGGACGCCGACACCGGAACCAACAACAGGCAGTCGTCCCTGGCCCGCCTTGAAGCAGGCCTCGACGCGCTCGACTCGGCGTCCGCCGCGCGGCGGCGGCCGTGGTGGCGCCTCGCGCTGGCCAGGCTGCTGCCGCCGGTCATTGCGCTCGTCGCGATCCTGCTGGTCTGGGACGTCCTGGTGTGGAGCCACGTGCGTTCGGGCTCGATCATGCTGCCGGGCCCCGGCGACGTGTGGGACGAGTTGCGCGCGCAGTGGGGCCCGAGCCGCGTCGGCACCGCGATCTGGGACTCGATCTACCGGGCCGTGATCGGCTTCGCCGTCTCGGTGGGGATCGGCACGGTCATCGGCCTGGCGATCGCCCGGGTGCGGCCGCTGCGCGCCGCGTTCGCCCCGCTGCTGTCCGGGCTCCAAAACCTCCCGTCGGTGGCCTGGGTGCCGGTCGGCATCATCTGGTTCGGCCTGACCTCGGCGACGATCTACACCGTCGTGCTGCTCGGCGCGGTGCCCTCGATCGCCATCGGCCTGATCGACGGGCTCGACCGGGTCCCGCCGATCTATCTGCGGGTCGGCCGCAACCTCGGGGCCAAGGGCCTGGACTCGGTGCGCTTCGTGCTGCTGCCCGCGGCGCTGCCGAGCTACGTGTCGGGGATGAAGCAGGGTTGGGCGTTCGCCTGGCGCTCGCTGATGGCCGCCGAGCTGATCGCCATCTCCCCCCAGCTCGGGCCGGGCATCGGCCAGGTGATGAAGTTCGCCCAGGACAACCTGGACCTGCCGCTGGCGATGGGCTCGATCATCATCATCCTGATCATCGGTATCGGGGTGAACCAGGTGTTCTTCGCGCCGCTTGAGCGCCGGCTGCTGCGCACCAGGGGCCTGAGCCGCGCGTGAGCCCCCGAACGCTGCCCACCGCGTACCGCCGGCTGTCGAACAGACCGGCGGTGGCGGTGAAGCCCGCCCTGCTCGCGATCGCGCACGGATCGCGTGACCCGAGGCATGCCGCCGCGCTGCACCGCCTGCTGGACGCGGTGCGGCGCGCACGCCCGAGCCTGAGCGCGCAGCTGGGCTTCCTGGACCTGTGCGGCCCGGACGTGCCCACCGCGTTCGCGCGACTGGCCGCCGCGGGGGCCGAGGACGTCGCCGTCGTGCCGCTGTTCCTCAACCACGGCTATCACGTCGGCCACGACATCCCCATGGTGACCGAGCAGGCCCGGCTCGCGCTGCCGCACGCGCCTTCGCTCAGCATCGCCCCGCCGCTCGGGCCGGATCCGCTCCTGTCGGACGCCGTCGAGCGGCGGCTGCGCGAACAGGGCGTGAGCACCACCGACCCGCACGTCCACATGATCGTCGCGTCGGCCACCTCCGCGCCGACCCACGAAATGATCAAGAACCTGACCGAACAGGACCAGGACGCGGCCCGCATCGCGGTCGCGTCCTACTTCCTCGCCCCCGGTCTGCTCTACGACCGGGCCCGCGCGGACGCCCTGGCCGCGAACGTCCCGATCGCCGCGCCGCTGACCACTCCCGACGACGAACCGCCGGCCGAGCTCGTCCGCCTAGTCCTCGCACGGTACGCGCAGGCGACGGCTCATCAGCCAGCCCTGTCCAGCGCCGGTGTCGGCACCTGACGGCCGAACCGCCGGACTCAGACAGCCAGCAGCCGCTTGCGCTCGACCTCGACGTCGAATCCGCCCTGCGGGTAGACCGGGTCGATCCGTTCGAGCGCCTCGACCAGCAGCCGGGTGATCGCGTAGTTGCGGTACCATTTGTGGTCCGCCGGGATCACGTACCAGGGTGCGTCCTCGGCCGAGCACTTCTCCAGGGCGATCCGGTAAGCCTCCTGATACTCCGGCCACAGCGCGCGCTCGTCGACGTCGCCGGGGTTGTACTTCCAGAGCTTTCGCGGATCGTCGAGGCGGGCGAGCAGCCGCTTGCTCTGCTCCTGCGGCGAGATGTGCAGGAAACACTTGACCAGCACCGCGCCGTCGGCGACCAGACTCTGCTCGAACCGGTTGATCAGCTGGTAGCGCTTGCCGATGACCATCGGCAGGGCGAGCTTGCGCACCCGCGCGATCAGCACGTCCTCGTAGTGCGAGCGGTCGAAGATGCCGATCTCACCGGCGGCGGGCAGCGCGTTGCGGATCCGCCAGAGGAAGTCGTGCGCGCGCTCCTCCTCGGTAGGGGCCTTGAACGCGGTCACCCGGATCCCGTTCGGATCGAGCTGGCCGACCACGTGCCGCACCGTGCCGCCCTTGCCGGAGGTGTCCATGCCCTGGAGCACCAACAGCACCCGGCGCCTGCTGTCCCCGCCCCGCGCGGCGGCGAACAGGCGTTCCTGCAACTCGTCGAGACGAGCCGCAAGCTTGGGCAACTGGGCCTCGGCCTTCTCGCGCGAGAAGACACCCGGCGTCAACGCCGTATTGACCGCGGCAAGGTCCACCGGACCACCAGCCAGACGCAACAACTCACTGAAGCCGCCGGCCGTACCCTCGTCGTCCTCGTCGCCGCCGCCGACCTCGCCGTCGACCGCGGCGCCACCCGATTCCCGCGCCGTGCCCGCTTGTCCTTCCGGACTTTCCTGACGTTCCTGCACGGCGATTTCCGCCTGCGCCGCTTCCAACCCCGCAGCAACCAGCTCCGCGACTTCCAGTTCCACCGACTCCTGCGCCAACTCCTGCACCGGCGCCTCGTGAGCCGCAGAACCGTTGACCGCGCGGTCGTACTCCGCAGCGACTATCTCCTGCGCGACCTGTTCGACCAGCCGCTGCGCACCCTTGAGCCGCTTCGGCTTCGCCGCCTTCGACCCGCGCCCCTTCGATCCGCCTGTCTTCGAGCCAGCCGCCTTCGTCCCGGCCAACACGGCCAGCACCACGCCGCCACCGCCCGCGCGCTCCCCGTTCTTGCCCGGACGGCCAGGCTTCTGCTTCCCGCCCGGCTTGGCTCGCGCCTTGTCCTTCTCTCGGTCGGCGCGCTTCCCCTTGCGCTCGCCGCCGGCCTTCCCACCGGGCTTCGCCACGTGATCGCTCCTCAGACGGTTTGTACATCCATTCGTCTGGCGAGATTCTTCCATGTCAACACGAGATCCGCACCACCAACGCAAACCCCTGTTCATCTCCCGTACATCCAATATCGGCATGGAATTAAATCTTCACCCGCCGCGCCAGGCCCGGGCTGCGACGGTGGTCCGGTTGTGCCACGCTGACGACGTGCGCCAATTGATCCCCCGGCCGAACCGTGACATCGAGCCCGATCTGGCCGTGGTGTACGCCTATCCGGGCCATGCGCGCCGGTGGGTGCGGGCGAACATGGTCGCCTCCGTGGACGGCGCGGCGCAGGCCGATGGAAAGTCAGGCGGCCTGTCCGGCGAAGCGGACAAGAAGGTCTTCCGCGCGTTACGCGGCCTGGCCGACGTGATCCTGGTCGGCGCCGCCACGGTGCGCACCGAGGGGTATCACCAGCCCGCAGTTCCCCGCGACCAATATGCGGCGGCCCGCGCGGCCGCAGGTCAGGCCCCGGCCGCCGCGATCGCCGTGGTCAGCGCGAGTCTGGATCTCGCCTTCGACGCACCGCTCTACCAGGCGCCCGCAGTGCCGACGATCACCATCACGGTCGCCGACGCGCCACCGGACCGGCTTGCGGCCGCACGCGACGCGGGCGAAGTCGTGATAGCCGGAACCGGGCGCGCCGACCTCGCCGCAGCGGTGGACCAGCTCGCCGAGACCGGCCGCGGCCACATCCTGTGCGAAGGCGGACCGAACCTGCTCTCGGCCGTGGCACAGGCGGGCCGCCTCGACGAGATCTGCCTGACCCTCTCGCCGCAACTGCTATCCGGCCACGCGAAGCGCGTCGTCGACGGCCCGCTGCTCGACCCGCCGCTCCCCCTGACGCTGCACACCGTGCTGACCGAGGACGGCTTCCTGTTCACCCGTCACCTGGTGGCCCAGCCCAGCGCAGACCGATAACACGGCCAGAAGCGAGAAACGAGCCGAGCGGCCGAACTGCGCAGCTGCCCCCCACTGCACAGTGGCCCACCCGGCCGCGGGACGCCCCACCTCAAGCATCCACGCCCGCGGCCGGGCCACCGGAACCACCCACTGGCACCTGCAAACATTGCGACGCTCCGCCCCATGGGCTGGTTGCGGCCTCTTATCGAACTCTTAGTTACCGCGTATTACCGAGTCCTTAACGGCACCGTCCCGGCAAGGTTCGAGGCAGCGTAGACGCCTCGCCCGGCCTACGCTCGAAGCATGACGTACGAGGTGACCAAGTCCGACGCCGAGTGGCGTGCGAAGCTCTCCGCGCAGGAGTACCGAGTGCTGCGCCAGGGCGGCACCGAGGCGGCCTTCACCGGCGAGTACACCGACACCGAGACGGTGGGTGTCTACAAGTGCCGCGCCTGCGGCAACGAACTGTTCCGCTCCGCGACCAAGTTCCACTCGCACTGCGGCTGGCCGTCGTTCTTCGACCCGGCCGACTCCGACGCGGTCGAACTGATCGAAGACAGCTCGTTCGGCATGGTGCGCACCGAGGTGCGCTGCGCCCGCTGCGGTTCGCACCTCGGCCACGTCTTCGCCGGAGAGGGCTACCCGACACCGACCGACCTGCGCTACTGCATCAACTCGATCAGCCTTACTTTGGAGTGAGCCGAGCCAAGAGCAGAGCCCTCACCAGCGGAAACGACCTGAACATCGGCCTCTGACCACGCCTGATCGGCATGGCCGGTCACCGATCACCGATTGACCACGACTCGTCACAGACTGGTCACGCAGCATCCGCGCCTCGGCGACTGTCCGCTTATCAGTTGACGTGAGCTATCGGTGGCGGGGCCTCGTTCAGGGGCACACAGGCTACTCGGGCAGGCGACCATCCACCTCCCCGAAGTTGACCAGCTCGAACGGCACCCCGTGCTTTATCGCCAGGTTGCGCACGTCGGCCACCCTAGACACGCCCCGATAGATGGCCGGCGGGTTGATGAACGCCAGCGCACGCCTTTGTGCGCCCTGGCCGAGGAAGAAAAGGTCGATCGCGGGCATCGTTCCCGCAGGAGACGTCTGCGGGCCGTCGAGCCTCAGTTCCCTGCGCAACGCGTCGTTCTCGCCGAGCAGTCGCCCGCGCTCGTCACCGAGCCTGGCCCGGGCCTGCTCGCCACCCATGTAGTAGGCACGCTGAACGAACGCGAGCGCCGCATCCTGCGGTAGGCCGGAGAGTTCCACCAGTTCGGCGGCCAGCGTGACGATCGGCTGCTCAGTCATATGGCCAGTACACGCCCGGCTACGGGTTCAGGGATCCGCCGTTCGGTGGACGCGTGCCCGCACCTTGTGCACCGTCGCGCCGCCACCGACAGCTCACGATCAGAGCGACGCACCGCTCTCGTTACTGTGACTCGACCGAACCGGGACGGAACCGCCACCGGATGAGGAGCGTGTGCTACAGCAGCCAAGTGCGGACACCTCCGCCACCAGGCACAGCCGGGCGTCCGCCTGGCGAAGCCCGACAATGCCGCTGCATCGAGTCTTGGGGATCAGATGGACATCGAAATGCACGCCGAGTATGCGATCACTCCCACGATGCGCAGAGAGATCCACGCGGTTCTCGACGAATGCTTCCCGGGGTATCCGGCTCGCAGCTA
>NZ_DASYZI010000196.1:0-14775 GCF_035946395.1 Actinocrinis sp. | reverse complement strand
CACGCGTTTGGGAGCCGGTGACCGGCTGGAAGTCACGGCGAGCCGGGCCGCGGCCCGGGTAGTACGTCTTGGTAATACGACTTTCTACGAGCGGGCGCGCCGCAAACTGCGTGTGAGCGGCAGTGTGGAGGCGGACTGATGCGGGGCCGCAAATCGGATGCACCAGACGCGTCGGGCGGGTCGGATGCGTCAGACGCGTCGGCGTCGGCATCGACATCGGCGGTGGGGCGGCAAAGTGAAGGTGGCGATGATGCGGTCGCCACGATCGTCGGTGAGCTTGCGAAGGCGGGTGATGCGAGCGGCGCGCCGCAGCGATCACGCCGTCTGCTCTCGAAGCTCGCTGGAATTCTGCGGCGCGGGGTAGTCGGTGGCGGCCGCGCGGCTCGGTTGTCCGTGCGGCACCTTGCTGACGAGGTGTTGGCGATGGCGCCGAGGCTGCCGGTACGCGACCAGGCGGCGCTGCGGCGCCAGTATCCGGGATTGTCCGATGATGAGCTCGCCGACGCTCTGATCGACGCGGCCACACGGGCCAGTGGCGCGGTGGGCGCCGCGGTCGGCGTGTGGGCCGTGTTGCCGATCGCCCCGCTGTTCGCGGTTGAGGTCGCGGCGGAGACGGTTGCCGTGGTGGGGATCGAGATCAAGCTGATCGCGGAGCTGCACGAGGTCTATGGCCTTCGCCCGCCGGGCTCGGGCGTAGATCGGATGGTCAGATATACCGCGGTGTGGACCGATCGGCGCGGCGTGACGCTCGCGCCCGGTAGCGTCGCAGTCGCCATCGGTCCTGCGTTGCGCGCGCGGTTATCCCGGCGGCTGACCCTGCGCGCCGGACGCAGCACGCTGTCGCTCGCCCCGCTGCTGAGCGGCGCGGCCGCCGGAGCGTGGGCCAATCGGCGCGAAACACGCCGACTCGGCAGGAAGATCCGAACTCAATTGCGGCGCCTGGCAGACGAGGGCCGATAGCCGGCGGTCAGGCGAAGAGCCTTCGCAGGTGACGTGTGACGGCGGGCGAATCAGACAGTGGACGGGTCTGACTCTGATTCGCTCATCGACTCCTCATGCCGGTTTCATCGGGGCTTCAGGTTTATCCGAAAGATTCTGTTTGCCCGTATTCCGGCCACGAGATTGGGAAAGACTCATGACCGCGACGCCATCGACCGCCCCCGCTCCCGTCGCCACCCCTGATTCCACATTCGCCGGCGAACAGGCCCGCCGCCGAAGAGCCCGAGCGCGGTGGATGATCTGGCGCTCACCTGAGGACCAGCCGACGTGGTCCCGCCCGGTGCTGCTGACGATCGCGGCCCTCGCCGCGGCGCTTTACGCGTGGAACATCAGCAACAGCGGCTACGCCTACTTCTACTCGACCGCGGTCAAGAGCATGTCGGTCAGCTGGAAGGCGTTCTTCTACGGCGCGCTCGACCCGGGCGCGACGATCACGATAGACAAGCTGGCCGGTTCGTTCCTGCCGCAGGCGCTCTCGGCGCGGATCTTCGGCTTCCACCAATGGTCACTGACGCTGCCTCAGGTGATCGAGGGTGTCGTCAGCGTCCTGGCGATGCACCGCGTGGTGCGCCGTTGGGCCGGACCCGTGCCTGCGGTGCTCGCGGCGGGGTTGTTCACCCTGACGCCGGTCGTCGCCTCGATGTTCGGCCATCCGATGGAGGACGGCGCGCTGACGATGTGCCTCGTGCTGGCGGCCGATTCGTACCAGCGCGCGGTCGTCGAGGGGAGGCTGCGCTCGCTGCTGCTCGCGGGCATGTGGGTCGGGCTGGGATTCCAGGCGAAGATGATGGAGGCCTGGATCATCTTGCCCGCGCTCGCGCTCGGGTATCTGTTCACCGCGACGCCGACGCTGCGGCGACGGTTGCTGCACCTGTTGCTCGCGGGCGTGGTGGCCGCGGCGGTGTCGTTCTCGTGGATCCTGCTCTACACGCTCACGCCTGCCAACGACCGGCCGTACATCGACGGCAGCACCGACAACAGCGCCATGTCGATGGTGTTCGGGTACAACGGTTTCGGCCGGTTCGGCGTCAACGTCGCGGGTTCGGTCGAAGGCTTCGGGGCCGGGGGTCGTGGTGGCAGACCAGGTGGGCAGGGCGGGTTCGGTAAGTCTGGCGGGCCTGGTGGGCCTGGCGAGTTCGGAGCGTTGCGGTCGGAACTGATGGAGGAGTTCGGGCTGTCAGGAGGCGGCGATGGTGCAGGTCCGGGTGTCGGGCCCGGAGGCGGGCCCGGAGGCGGGGGCGGAAGTGGGGGAAGCGGAATTGGCGGAGGCAGGATTGGTGTGGGTGGGATTGGCGGAGGCGGGGTTGGTGGAGGTGGGTATGGGGGCGGTGGTTTCGCTGGCCAGGCGACAGGGCTGAACAAGCTCTTCACGGGTCGATTCGTCACGCAGATCGGCTGGCTTTACCCACTCGCCGGGGCAGCGCTGGTGTTTGGGCTCGCCGGCTGGTTCCGGCGCCGCAGACGAGCGGATCGGCTCGGCACCGGTCTGGTCCTGTGGGGCATGTGGCTCACGACCGTCATGACCGTGTTCAGTCAGATCAACATTCCACACACGGCGTACCTGGCGGCGCTCGCGCCACCGCTCGCTGCATTGTCGGCGCTCGGGATCGTCGAGTTCTGGCGTGCGTATCGCCGTGGTGGACGTACGGCTTGGCTGATGCAGGTGGTGGTCGCGGGACAGGTCGGGTGGGCGGTCTATCTGGCGCGGCCGTACAGCGGCTTCCTGCCCTGGCTCGCCCCGACGGTGATCGTCGTCGGTGCGATAGCGGTCCTCGCGTTGGTCGCCGGTCGGCTACCGTTCGATGGTGTTGTGCGGCGTGGACGGCTCACGCTCAGGGTGACGACGATGGCATTGGTGACTGGTGTCGTGGCGATGGTGCTGATGCCTACGGCGTGGTCCCTATCGGCGTTCAACAGCGCGTATGACGGAAGCGCATTCGACGCTACTGCCGGGCCGGCGAACGGCCGCGGCCTCGTGGCTACAGGAACGCTCACCGCGCAGCAGCAACAATTGCTTAGCTACGTCGACGCACGTAAGGACGGCGCACGCTACGTCATGGCGACGACTTCTTGGAGCACGGCGGCGCCTTTCATCGAGGCCACGGGTCAGATGGTGCTGCCGATGGGTGGTTTCAGCGGTTCCGTGCCCGAGCCGACACTGGCTGCGTTCCAGAAGCTGGTGCACACCGGGCAGCTCAAGTTCGTGCTCGTGAGTAGCAGGTCCGGGTTCGGCGGGATCGGCGGCGCGGGTGGCGACAACGCGACGACAGTTGGATCGATCACGCAGTGGGTGCAGAGCGCGTGCACGGAGGTACCGGCGGCGTACTACGGCGGTACGACCAGCTCATTGTCGGACGGTAGTGCGTTCCCCGGCAGTGGAGTTGCAGGCGGCGGATTCCCAGGTGGGGGATTCGGTGGATCCGCTGATGGCGGCACGTTGTACCAGTGTGCTGCGCCCGCTCAGTAAGGCAAGCGATAAGCGATATAGGACGGACGGTCCGCTCCGGGAAGGGTCCGGGGCGGACCGGCCGTCTGTTCTCCGGCTACGACTACTTGATCGTGTAGGTGTACGGGATCGCGGCTACTTCGTCACCGTTGACGAGGAACGACGAGAACGTGTCGACGTAGACGATCGCGTGGACGGTCGTTCCCGGCGCTCCGGACGGGGTCACCGTGACGGTGATTGTGCCGGATCCGCCTGGGGCGAGGTCGAGTGTCGTCGGGATGGGGGCCGACGGGTTGACGCTGGCCGGCCACAGGTCGCCGGTGCTCGACGTCGCGTTCGGGTCGAACTGCTGGGTCGTGACCGCCGCGCTCAGCGTGGCGGTGCCGGTGACCGGGCCGTTTGTTGGGCCGAACGGGGTCGGGTCGGCGGCCCACTCGCCCTGCGTCACCCGCGCGGCGGTCAGCTCGGCCGCCGACGACAGGGCGTTGGCGCTGGTCGGGACCCCGAACAGCTCCGGGACGCCGTTGTCGATCGTGGACGCGTCGAAGTCGGCCGGGATCGTCGAGGTCTGTGAGATCTTCAGATCGGTCGACTCGGTGGGCACCAGCCAGGTGGTGCCGAACGCGGTCGCAGGGAAGGGCAACGGGATTGTCGGCAGCGACGGGGGCAGCACGGCGAGCGTGTAGGTGGCCTGCGTCGTCAGGCGCGGGTCCGCGAAGAACGACTCGGGGGCCGCGCCGGTGTTCGTGACCCGGATGGCGGCGGTGATCGGCCTGCCTGCGGGCACCATGCCCTGTGGCAGGCCGGAGGCGTGGACGTCGGTCAGGTTGAAGCGCAGGTGGCCGGTGAAGCGCTCGGTGAGGGTCGTGCCGGCGACCGGGTTGTCGATGTCGACGAACAGCGTCCAGCGTCCGGCGGCGGGCGCTCGTACGAACCCTTGCAGGCTGCGGGTCGGCACCACGTTGCCCGACTGGTCGACCGTCAGGTTCGTGGCCAGCGAGAGCACCTCGCCGTCCGGGCCCATGACGGCCGCGAAAATGTTCTGGTCCGGGGTGGCCGCGAGGGTCAGGTCGATGCCGAGGCTCTTCTTGCCGCGCGGCACGTCGAAGACGTACGCCTGGGTCTGCGCGCCCGGGTTGCCGCGACCGTTGCCGCCGGTCAGCGTGCCGGTGAAGGCGCCGCCGTCGTTGCTGGTCGACAGCAGGGTGCGCAGGGTCAGCGGGATCGTCGTGGTGATGTGTTGTGAGGCAGTGCTCTGTGAGGCACCTTGCTGTTGGCGCTGCGTGCGTGTGCTGTCGAACACGACTGCCGCGGACAGGTCACCCGCGTCGTCGGGCATGCGCGTGTGAACGTCGAACGTCGCGCTCTCGCCTGGTGCGAGCGTCGCGCTGTCCGGGCTGACGTCGGCGAAGTCGGTGAACTTGGTCGTGGTGATCTCATAGTTGACGTTGCCGTCGAAGCCGCTCGGGCTGGCGGAGGCGAAGAAGATCGCCGTCCAGCGACCGGGTGCCGGGAAGCGCACGTCGGCTGTGCCGTGGTTGCCGGCGCCCTGCGGCACCGAGTGGTTCTCGTACTCGCCGTTCGGGCCGATGAGCGCGAGGCGGACCAGCGACTGGCCATGCGCCGCGCCGCCGGGCCAAGTCAGCTGCGCCGCGAGGTGGTCGGCGCCCGGCGGCACGGTGAACGTCGTCTCCGCGAATCTGCGCAGAACGGGGTTGCCCCCGCTGGAGATGCCGTCGAGGAAGCCCGGGGTCGAGGCCGAGGCGATGTTCAGCGGGATGGTCGCCCGCAGATCCGACAGCGTGCGGCCCAGCATCCTGCCGTGCGCCGAGACGGTCTGCGTCACCGCGCCGGTGTTGGTGACGACGACGGGCAGGTCGCGGGTCTGATTCGCCTGGGCGGCCACGGCCAGCTGCGTGTCACCGGTGGGCGTAGTGATCATCAGACCATCGCCCTGCGGCTCCGGGCTCCCGTTCGAGTCGTTGATCGACATCGCTTCGAGCACTGCGCGGTATGCGTTCAGCTCGCCGGCGCCCTGTTGGGTCGCGGGCAGGCCGAGGTCCGTGGCGGTGCCGGTCAGGATCTGCTTGACCAGCGCGGGGGCGGGCCTCACCCCGTTGTGGGTGTGTTCGTACGCCTCGATCACCAGCGCCGCGGCGCCGGCCACCAACGGGGAGGACTCGCTGGTGCCACCGAAGTCCTCGATCGGCGAGGGCTTGCCGTTGAACGCCGTGCAGTCGGCGAAGCGCACCGGGTCGGGGGTGCACAGCGCCCAGCCGTCCTGGCCGGGGGCGACCAGGTCCGGGACGCGACCGCGGTCGGTGGTCCCGCCGGAGGAGAACGGCGAGGGGTTGTTGCTGGCCCAGGACGTCGCGAAGTTGCGGGTGCCCGCATAGCCGGTCTGCGCCTGGGTGCGGAAGGTCGTGGTCGCGCCGACCGAGATGACCGAGGGATCGGCGGCGGGCGAACCGATCGTGTCGGTCGGGCCGGCGTCGCCGGTGGAGCTGACCACGGTGATACCGGCGGCTACCGCGGCGTCGTCGGCCAGCGCGGTCGGGTCGGTTCCGGCGGTCGGGAACGCGTTGCCGCCGAAGGACTCGTTGATGACGTCGACCTTGTCCACGGTGACCGCGTAGTCGATCGCCTGGATGATGGACGAGTTGATCGCGAAGTTGGACGAGCCGAACACGTTCAGGCCGACCAGCGAGGCGCCGGGGGCCATGCCGCGCACGGTGATCGTGCAGCCCTTGGGCAGCGGGTGCGCGGAGTCGACGAAGTTCGACAGGTCGTACACCTGCCGGCCCTGCGCGGCGATCGAGCTCGCGTCGCCGAAGGCCTCGCCGCCGGCCCCGCCGAGGTTCGGGTCGGTGCCGGAGAAGTCCTGGTAGTCGGTGAAGACCGGGGTGCCGTCGGCACGGATGAAGTCGGGGTTCTTGGTGTCGAGGCCGTCGGCGATCCAGGCGACCTTGACCCCGCTGCCGTCGACCAGGTTCTGCGCCTGCGGAACCGACCGGTCGAGGAACGCGGTGTGTGTGGCCTGCAACGCCTCCGGTTCCAGCAGCGGCTTTGCCGGGTCGGAGGGGCAGGTGCCGGGGATCATGTGGTCCGGGGGCGCGGTCACCCCGGCCTGCTGCATGATCGCGGTCTTGTCCTGCTCGGTCAGCGGCGTGAGCGGGACCATGCGGTCGGGCACGACCTCGGCCACCGACGGATCGGCACGCAGGCTGTCGGCCTGCGCAGCGGTCATCGTCGCCGCGAAGGCGTTGACCACGGAGAACGCCTTGATGTTCGCCGCGCCGCCGGAACGAGCCCTGGCGACCAACGGCGCCTGGTCCTGCCCGATGATCTGCCGCCGCCGCGTGGCCTTCGCGGAGACATCAGGGTGCTGATTGGTGAGCACCACGATGAAGGGGGACTTCGCCACGGCGGCCGGTGACGCGGCCGCCGCCGGTACCGCGCCATAGGCCGAACCGCCGATCGCCAGCGCCACGACGCCAGTGATGGATGCAGTAGGTAAGCGACGCCTGGTTTTCTCGCGCATCGTGAATCATCCCTCCAAGGCGGCAGCGAGCCTTCACAGGCGCCCGCGATGAAACCCTTGCGGCCGTCCGAAGGCGCTAGGGGAACGGGCTCGCGCGCAGCCGCGGTTCAGAAGAATCTTGCGCCGTTCGGGCCGTGCTGTTCACGGCACACGCCCGCAACGGCGCGTTTCATCGCTCGGGTGCAGTAGGGCACGGACATCCCCGGCGTGGGATGCAGCTCCATGCATCCGATGCGCGCGCGGAAGCCAACGGCGCCGACATCGGGGAATACCGCGTGTCGGTGGCGTGTCGTAAGCTGCACACGTTGCAGAGGGGAGTTACATGTCCAGGCGTGGCTGGCTACTTTTCAGCGTGATGTCCGCGATCTGGGGCATACCGTACCTGTTCATCAAGATCGCGCTGGAAGGTGTCAGCGCGCCGTTCCTGGTGTTCGCACGCACGGCCATCGCGGCCGCGATCCTCATGCCGCTCGCGCTGCGGCGGGGACTGATCCGGCCCGCGCTGCGTGCGTGGCGGCCGCTGCTCGCCTTCGCCGCGCTGGAGATCGGCGGGCCTTGGCTGCTGCTGGGCGACGCCGAGCAGCACATCAGCAGCAGCCTGGCGGGCCTGCTGATCGCGGCGGTGCCGCTGATCAGCACCCTGGTCACCTGGCGGCTCGGCGACCACACGGTGCTCGATCCGCGGCGGCTGCTCGGGCTGCTCGTCGGCGTGGCCGGAGTGGCGGCGGTGGTCGGCTTGGACGTCGGGAACGCCTCACCGGCGCACATGACCGAGGTACTGCTCGTCGCTGTGGGGTACGCGATCGCGCCGATCATCGCGGACCGACGGCTCGCCGACGTGCCAACGCTGGCCGTGCTCTCGCTCGCGTTGGCCGCGGTCGCGGTGGTTTACCTGCCGGCGGCCGTCTTCTCGCACCCGCACAGCTTGCCACACGCCAACGTGGTCGCGGCGATCCTGGTGCTGGGCCTGGTGTGCACCGCGTCCGCGTTCCTGCTCTTCTTCGAGTTGATCGCCGAGGTGGGGCCGGTGCGGTCCACCATCATCACGTTCATCAACCCGGCGGTGGCCGTACTGCTCGGCATGGTGGTGCTCAGCGAGCGGTTCACCGTCGGCGTCGCGGTCGGCTTCCCGCTGGTGCTCGCGGGCAGTTGGCTGTCGACCCACAAGTCGACCGCACCGGAGTCGGCGGGCGAGAGGGAGCGGATGGCTGAGCTGGTTGCGGAGCCGGTGCCGTTGGTCGAAGAACTGGTCGAGGGAGAAGTAGCCGGCAACAGGTAGCGGGCCGCGCCCTCGGTGAGTAAGGGGCTGTGGAACAGGAATCCGGAGAGTTTGCAGAGTTCTACCTCGGCTCGCGGGGCGGCTGCCTGCGCGATCGCGTTGTTCCCACACGTGCCGACGTCGTGCGCGTGCGGTGCGCGGGCGTCAGCGCGCGAAGGTGAGCTGTGAGACGCCGAGATAGCCCGAGGCGAAACCGGCCTCGCAGTAAGCGAGGTAGAACCGCCACGTGCGGTGGAAGACCTCGTCGAAGCCGAGTGCGTTGGCTGCCGGCCAGTGCGCTTCGAAGCGGTCACGCCACGTGCGCAGGGTGCGCGCGTAGTCCTCGCCGAAGTCGAGCCTACGCACCAGGCGCAGGCGGGTACGTGCGCGCAGCGCCTGCTCGATCGCGGTCACCGAGGGGATCAGGCCGCCCGGGAAGATGTACTTGTGCATCCACGTGTACGTCTTCCGGGTGGCCAGCATCCGCTGATGGGCCATCGTGATCGACTGCACGACCGCGCGGCCACCGGGGGCCAGCAACCGGTCGATCGTCTCGAAGTAGTCCCGCCAGTAGCGCTCACCGACCGCCTCGATCATCTCGACCGAGACCACCGCGTCGTAGCCGGGGGCGCCCTGTGGCGGCCCGACCTCGCGGTAGTCGGCCAGTCGCACCTCGACGCGGTCGCCGAGCCCAGCCTGTGCGATGCGCTGCTCGGCCAGCGCCTTCTGCTCTGTTGAGAGGGTCAGCGTGGTGACGTGCGCGCCGCGCTCAGCCGCCGCGCGGATGGCGAGCGCGCCCCAACCGGAGCCGATCTCCAGGACCTTCGAGCCCTCACGCACGCCGGCCGCGTCCAGGACCGCGTCGATCTTGCGCAGTTGCGCCTCGTGCAGCGCGTCGGCGTCGGCGTCCGGCTCGAAGTCGGACGCGGCCTGCGCTCCACCGTAGAGGCCGCTCGAATAGGTCATCGACTCGTCGAGGAATAACTCGAACAGACCATTTGACAGGTCATAATGCCGCTCGATGTTGCGCCGCGCGTTGGCCGGTGAACCGTCCTCACCCGCCGGGAAACGCGCGACGTACAGGCCGCGCAGCTTCTGCAACGGGCGCGGCACCACGTCGGCGATACGGCGGGCGAAGGCGCCGAGCACGGCGGCCAGGTCGTCTGCGTCCCAGGCGCCGGTCTGGTAGGCCTCGCCGAAGCCGATCAGGCCGTGTACACCCAATCGGGCGAAGAACTCACGCGGACGGTTCAGCCGCATCACGGCGGAGCGCTCGTCGCCGCCCCCGCCGAGCCGCCGACCGGACGGCCCGACGACGCGCAGAGGCAGGTGCGCCACGGCTCGCGCGAAGACCTTACGCGCGAGCCGTGCCTTCAAACCGGCGTCCGGCACGCGGGCCAGATCGGGCCATCGCTGCGGATCGACGGAGAATGCGGGCCCGGCTTCCACAACAGTCACAGGACCATTGTGAAACGCCGCACCTACAACCGCAGCGAAATGCATCCGAACATCCGCGTGTTGAGCCGATGAACTGATCCCCTGTCAGACTGATACGAGGTCAGATCAACACAGCGTCGAGCGATGCGCCTTCAGACCGGCGTGGGGCCGGCCCGAAGGCGGATCAGCTCGGGGTGATCAGCCCGCAATGGTCAGCTCAGCGTGATCAGGCCGAGCCGGTCAGACCAGGGCGGCCGGTCAGACCGACGCAGGTTCGGCCGACTTCTGCGGAGCCCGGCCGTTCACCAGCTCGATGGCGGCGGCAGCAGCCTGCTTCGGCAGCGCCACGGGGACCGCCACCACGGTGAACTCCTCGCGCGGGTTCTCGAAGGAGGCGAGCGAGACGGCCTCGCGCCGGAAGAACCCGGCCAGCAGCCAGTCGGCGCACACCCGCACCTTGCGGTTGAAGGTGGGCACCCGGCTGACGTGGTAGGCGCGGTGCATGAGCCAGGCGGGCCAGCCGCGCAGCTTCATGCCGTACACGTTCGCCACGCCCTTGCCGATACCGAGTCCGGCCACCGAGCCGACGTGCTTGTGCACGTAGTCCTGGACGGCCTTTCCGCGCAGCGAGGCGACGATGTTCTCGGCGAGCCGCTTGGCCTGGCGCACGGCGTGCTGCGCGGACGGGGAGCACCAGTTGCCCTGCCCCTTGGCCAGGTCGGGCACCTGGGCGCAGTCGCCGGCGGCCCAGACGTGGTCGAATCCGGTCACCAGCAGGTTGGCCTGCGCGTCCACGTGACCCTTCGGGCCGAGCGGGACGCCGAGCCGCGCGACGACCGGGTTCGGCTTGACGCCCGCGGTCCACACCACGGTCGAGGCGTCCAGCTCGGTACCGTCGGACAGCACGACGTGGTTGTCCACGCAGGAGTTCAGCAGCGTCTTCATCTTGACCTGGATGCCGCGGTCGCGCAGTTCCTCCGCGGTCCACACGCCGAGTTCCGGGCCGACCTCGGGCAGGATGCGGTCCGCGGCCTCGACCAGGAGCCAGCGCATGTCCTCCGGCTCAACGTTGGCGTACCACTTGGACACGTCCCGGGCCATGTCCTCCATCTCGGCGATGGCCTCGACCCCGGCGAAGCCGCCGCCGACGAAGACGAAGGTCAGCGCCTTGCGCCGGAGCGCCGGGTCCTTGATGGAGTCGGCCAGGTCGATCTGCCCGATCACGTGGTTGCGCAGGCTGATGGCCTCCTCGACCTGCTTGAAGCCGATGCCGTGCTCGGCCAGGCCGGGGATGGGCAGCGTGCGGGGCACCGAGCCGACCGCGACGACGAGTTGGTCGAAGGACAGCTCGTAGGCCTCGCCGGTGTTCGGAGCGATCCGGGCCGCCCGGCGGCTGTGATCCACTGAGACGACGCGTCCGGTGATCACCTCGGCGTTCGGGCCCTTGAGCACCCGGCGCAGCGGGGCCACCAGGTTGCGTGGGGCGATCGAGCCCGCGGCGGCCTCGGGCAGGAAGGGCTGGTACGTCATGTAGGCACGCGGGTCGACGACAGTCACGATCGCCTCTCCGCGCTTGAGCTGCTTGAGGATCCGCCGGGCCGTGTACATCCCGACATATCCGCCGCCGACGACGAGGATGCGCGGCGGGATGTTGGAGGCTGTGCTGTTCGAGACTGTGCTGTTAGAGGCAGTGATGTTAGGAGCTGTGGCAGCAGGAGTCAGCGCAGTATTCATCATGGGCTCGCTCACGGGTTCCTTCGACGCGTCCTACTCGGCTCAATCCATCGCTCGGGTGAGCGGGGTGGTGGCATGGCGGGTGGTCCTCGACGCTTGCCACAGCGATGGGGCGTTGGGTCGCGGAAGTGGGAAGACTGCTGCGGCTCCCCACTCGGAAAGCTTCAACTGAAAGGAAGCTTCACTCGTTTACGTATCGAGTATAGGCCTCTGGCCACGATGGCCTGTGGTCGGGGGTGTTGCCGCTGTGTAGCTGACACGGCGTCAGCAGCCACACCTTGTCAAGCGGGCCAGGCGGGCCTGCCTCGCCCCCTTGGGCGGTCGCCGCGCAGGTGGACCCGGCAGACTTGTCGGTTCAGGCAGCTAGAGTCTCTGCATGGGAACGATTCTGTCCGCGGACGAGGCGCGCCGCGCGGCGCTGCGGGCGCAGGGGCTGCTGGGCGCGATCAATCGGCGGGCCGGGGTCTCCGGCGTGCTGCGGCTGCTCGGCGCGGTGCAGCTCGACACGATCTCGGTGCTGGCACGCTCGCAGGAACTGGTCCCGTTCTCCCGCCTCGGGCCGATCGGGCGCGAGGCGATCCACACGGCGTTCTGGACGCATCGACCGGGGGCGGCGCGCACCTTCGAGTACTGGTCGCACGCGGCCTGCGTCATGCCCGTCGAGGAGTGGCCGATGATGGCGCTGCGCCGACGCGAGTACCGCAAGCGCGGCGGCGTCTGGGGCAGCACGGACATCTCCGAGGAGACACTGCGCGGGATCACCGCGCGGCTGGCCGCCGAGGGTCCGCTGACCACCAAGGAACTCGGCGGGGCCCGCAAGACCCCGGGCTGGTGGGACTGGTCCGACGTGAAGCTCGGGGTGGAAGGGCTGCTCGCCACCGGCGAGGTGGTCTGCGTCGAGCGGCGCGGCTGGCGACGGGTCTACGACCTGCCGCAGCGGGCCATCCCGGAGCAGCTGCTGCACGACGACCTCGACGACCACGCCTGCTCGGTGCGCATGATCGCGCAGGCCGGGCACGCGATGGGCGTGGCGACGCGCTCGGACCTGGTCGACTACTACCGGCTGAAGAACGCCAAGAACTTCCCGGCGCTCGCCGAGGAGGCCGGGCTGGTACCGGTCGAGGTGGACGGCTGGAGCCAGGACGCGTGGGCCGACCCGGCGGCGCTGGCCGCGCTCGAATCGGGCGCGGGCGGGCGGCACCGTACGACGCTGCTGTCCCCATTCGACTCGCTGATCTGGCACCGGCCGCGTGCTGAGCGGCTCTTCGGTTTCACGCACCGGCTGGAGGCGTACGTACCGAAGGCGAAACGGATACACGGCTACTACGTGACGCCGCTACTGCACGGCGGGCAGTTGGTCGGCCGCGTGGATCCGGCGCGTGAGGGGCGCACGCTGATCGGCCGTCAGGTCTCACTGGCCACGGCCAAGGCGGTGGAGCCGATGGCACGAGCGCTGCGGGAGGCGGCGGAGTGGGTCGGCTGCGACGCGGTGCGGGTCGAGGCGGTCGAACCGGCACGGCTGGCTCCGGCACTGCACGAGGCGGTCGCGGCGTCTGGATGACGCTCCCGCATGACGCCGCCGTACGACGCCCCTGTACGGCACCGCTCATGACACGTCCGGATGACACATCTGAACGACGCTGCGTCAACGTGGAGTCAACGCGGATGACACCTCATCGACCACGTCCACTTGCCGGAACACCTACGCGACCGTAACTTACGGAAGCGTAGGGGTCTTCGCGATCCCGCCGGACAAGCCCCGTCAAGGGGACGATCGCGCTCGAAAGGGATCCGATCCGCCGATGACTGCTTCCGCCGAGGCCCCCGCCACCCGCACCATCCCTTCGACCGTCGGGAGCTCCGAGGAAGCGGCCAGCGCCGGCACGCTGAGCGGCCTGCGCCAGTCCGCCAAGGAGCGGGTGGCGATCGCGCTGTTCATCGGGTTCCCGTTCGTGGCCGTGCTGGCGGCGGTCCCGGTCGCCTGGGGCTGGGGCCTGGGCTGGCGCGACGTGGTGATCGCGTTCGCGATGTACGCGGTCTCCGGGCACGGGGTCACGGTCGGATTCCACCGCCTCTTCACCCACAGTTCGTTCAAGGCGGTCAAGGCGCTGCGAGTGGTACTCGCGGTGGCCGGCTCGCTGGCGGTCGAGGGACCGGTGATCCGCTGGGTCGCCGACCACCGCCGGCACCACCGCTACTCGGACAAGGCGGGTGACCCGCACTCCCCGTGGCGGTACGGTTCGACCATCCCGGCGCTGATCAAGGGGCTGCTCTTCGCGCACATGGGCTGGCTGTTCGACGTGGAGCAGACCGACCAGCGGCAGTACGCGCCCGACCTGCTCAAGGACCGGGCGATCGTCAAGGTGTCGCGCGCGTTCCCGTGGCTGGTCGCGGCCTCGGTGCTCACTCCCCCGCTGCTCGGCGGCCTGTGGTCGTGGTCCTGGCAGGGTGCGCTGACCGCGTTCTTCTGGGGCGCCCTCGTGCGCATCGGGCTGCTGCACCACGTGACCTGGTCGATCAACTCGATCTGCCACGCGGCGGGCGAACGGCCATTCCGGTCCCGGGACAAGTCCGGCAACGTGTGGTGGCTGGCCGTGCTGTCCATGGGCGAGTCCTGGCACAACCTGCACCACGCCGACCCGACCTCGGCGCGGCACGGGGTGCTGCGCGGGCAGGTGGATTCCAGCGCCCGGATCATCTGGCTGTTCGAGAAACTCGGCTGGGCCCGCGATGTCCGCTGGCCGAACGCCGCCCGAATCGCCGCGCGCCGTACGGCGTAACGCCGGTATGCCCGTGAAGGCGTGACACCGCACGGCGTGGTGCCGTATGTCCTGACGGCATACGGCAAAATGACGGGGTGACGACTGACGGGCAGAGCGTGCAGCGCGTCCGGATGAGCGGCAAGGAACGACGCGAGCAGTTGCTCGAAATCGGCCGGGCGCTGTTCGCGGAACGCGGGTTCGACGCCACCAGCGTGGAGGAGATCGCGGCCAAGGCGGGTGTCTCCAAGCCGGTGGTGTACGAGCACTTCGGCGGCAAGGAAGGGCTGTACGCGGTCGTCGTCGACCGCGAGATGCGCACCCTGCTGGACATGGTGACCTCGGCGTTGACCGCGGGGCACCCGCGCGAACTGCTCGAACAGGCCGCGTTCGCGCTGCTGAACTACGTGGAGTCGCACAGCGACGGCTTCCGCATCCTGGTGCGCGACTCGCCGGTGGCCGCCTCGACCGGCAACTTCGCATCGCTGATCAGCGATATCGCCACCCGGGTGGAGCACATCCTGGGTGTGGAGTTCTCCAGCCGCGGCTACGACCCCGCGTTCGGCGCGATGTACTCGCAGATGCTGGTCGGGATGGTGGC
>NZ_DASYZI010000195.1:0-8891 GCF_035946395.1 Actinocrinis sp. | reverse complement strand
GTGGACGATTTCCTCGTACGGACGCCGGGGAATGGTCCGCGCGCTCACGTCGCCGAACTGCCCGGCGTCGTCGGCCGCGTGTCCGAGCAGCGCCAGTCCGATCGGAATGTAATCCTCCGGGATGCTCAGCAGTTCGCGCAGCAGGTCGATGTTCACGCCCACGAATCCCGCGGCGACGCCCTCGTTGACCGCGGCCATCAGCAGCAGCTGCATTGCGGCGCCCGCGTCGGTGTACCAGTACGGCACCGACCACAGCAGCTCGTCGTCGAAGTCCTCGACGACCTTCATCTTGTCGGACTTGCGGTAGCGCGCCCGGTATATCTCGGGGCTGACGCAGATCACGACGTGCGTCGGCGCCTGGGCGATGAAGTTGTGGTGCCCTGATATGGCGAAGATCTCGTCCGCCGGCGCGGCGATCTTCAGCCGCATCTCCCGATCGGTCACCACGACGAACTCGACACCCTGGCTGAATCCGGCGCTCGGTCCCCGGCGCGCGACGTCCAGGATGCGCCGGACGGTCTCGGGGTCGACCGGCTCGTCCGAGAAGGAGCGGACCATCTTGCGTCGGCGCACGACATCCTTGAATTCCACGCCTGCCCACCTTCTCCAGCGGTGTCGGAGTACCCGAACAAAGGTGTACCCGGACAAGGTAGCAGTCCAGCGTGCGATGCCCGGCGGGCCGAAAGCAGGCCTGCCGGGCATCACACGCGCGTCCCAAGCGTCTGAGCTCTGATTTGTCCGAGTCGGTCAGGCGCCGGGTCAGACCACCCGCGGCAGCACCGGAAATATCGGCACTGTCAGGCTGGTCACCGGCATCGACGCGTGGAGCCCGTCGAGCGGCTCGGCGTTTCAGCAGGCCGTGGCCGCGATGGTTCCGGTGATGAGCCACTGCTGACGATCTGCCGGCGGCTGTAAGTTTCCGGGCCTGCTCGCCGGTGCGCTGTGCCGTGTTCCGGGATCCGTTCGACTGCTTGACGTCGCGCCGCGCGTGATCAATTCTCCCGATTCGACCGGGGCGTCCCCGGTAGAGCCGTGATCCAGACTCGTAGGGAGAGCAACGGTCTCATGCAACGACGACCATTGATAAAGCGCTGGATGCTTGCCGCCGCGCTGCCGGCCGCGGCCGTCCTCGGCGCGCCGGCGGCGCAGGCCGGCGCCGCGACCGGAGCGGTCATCGCCTCGCACGCAGCCGCCGCGGTGAGTTCGAACGCGGTGACGGCCGCGACGGTGAGCGTGAACGTTTCACAGTCGCTCGCCACTGTTCCGGCGACGGCGATCGGCGGCAACGGATCCGTCTACGACGCGCAGCTGACCGACGCCGCGGTGCCCGGTCTGCTGAAGAACGCCGGGATCGGCCTCATCCGCTTCCCCGGCGGCACCGAGTCGGACGAGTACAACTGGAAGAACAACACCGACGTCCTGTCCGGCAAGGCTCAGGCCGTGAACTTCGACCAGTACGCCACGCTGCTGAGCCAGACCGGCGCGCAGGGCATGGTCACGGTCGACTACGGCACCGGCGACACGATCGGTGCGTCGCAGAGCCCTGTGGAGACCGGCGCGCAGGTGGCGGCGGACTGGGTCCGCTACGCCAACGTGACGCACAACTACGGCGTCAAGTACTGGGAGATCGGCAACGAGGTCTACGGCAACGGCACCTACGGTGCCAACTGGGAGCCGGACAAGCACTGCTCGACGAGTACGAACCCGACCGACTGCGGCCCCGCCGTCTACGCGCAGAACGTCAAGACGTATATCAGCGCGATGAAGGCGGTCGACCCGAGCATCGTGATCGGCGTGGTGCTGACCGCGCCGGGCAACTGGCCCGACGCGGTCACCAACAGCGCCAGCCCGCAGACGTGGAACCAGACGGTCCTGTCCGCCCTCGGCAACCAGATCGGCTTCGCCGACGTGCACTGGTACCCGCAGAACCCGAGCAGCGTCACACCGCCCGGACCCACCGACTCGGGGCTGCTCGGCGACACGTCGCAGATCCCGACGATGGTCTCCAGCCTGAAGTCGCTGCTGAGCCAGTACAGCGGCGGCGCCGGCGTCCCGATCATGGTGACCGAGACGAACTCGGTCTCGTCGAACCCCGGGAAGCAGACCCTCAGCATCGTCAATGCCCTGTATCTGAACCAGGACTACCTCGGCTGGCTGCAAAGCGGTGTGTCCAGCGTCGACTGGTGGCAGATCCACAACGGCATCGTGACCGGCGGCGACAACGGCAGCTCGCTCTACGGCACCGCCACCTACGGCGACTACGGCATCCTGTCCGACGGCTCGTGCGGCACGATCAACGGCGCGCAGGTTTGTGAACCGGCGGCGGACACGCCGTTCCCCGCGTACTACGGCACGCAGCTTCTCAGCACGTTCATCCACCCCGGCGACACGCTGGTGTCCGCCTCGTCCAGCCAGTCGCTGCTGCACTCCTACGCGGTCAAGGCGGCGGACGGCTCGCTGCGGGTCCTGCTCGTCAACGACGACCCGAGCAACAGCTACACCGCCGCCCTGAGCTACAGCGGATTCACCCCGGGCACCGGCACGCCGACCGTCGCCACGCTCGCGCCTCCCGGCACGTCGATCAGCACGGCGGCGGTCGGCAGCGCATCGTCGCAGACCATTGCGCCGTACAGCGCGGCGGTCGTCACGCTCCAGCCCGGCACGTCCGTGACGCCGCCCACGACGCCCGGCACGCCGACCGCGTCCGGCATCACGTCGAGCTCGGTCAACCTGGGCTGGACCGCGTCCACGAGCAGCACCGGCATCGCAGGGTACGACGTGGTGAGCGTGAACGGCACGACGGAGACCGTGGTGGCGTCGCCGACCACGAACTCCGCGACGATCAGCGGGCTGACTCCATCGACGAGCTACACGTTCGCGGTCTACGCGAAGGACACCGCGGGCAACCGCTCCGCGCGCTCCGGCACGGTCGCCGTGACCACGAGCGCGGCCGGTTCGTCCGGCGGATGCACGGTCACCTACACGCCGAACTCGTGGACCGGCGGCTTCACCGCGAACGTCACGATCGCGAACAACGGCACGTCGGGCTGGACCAGCTGGACGGTCAAGTGGTCGTTCCCCGGCGACCAGAAGATCACGAGCGCGTGGAACGCCCAGGTCACCCAGAGCGGCAGCGCGGTGACGGCCGTCAACATGGGCTACAACGGCAGCGTCCCGGTCGGCGGATCGACGACGTTCGGCTTCCAGGGCACCTGGTCGAGCAGCAACGCCTCGCCGACCGCCTTCACGGTGAACGGCGCCGCCTGCGGATGACGCGGCGGATGACGGCCGACTCGTGACAGTTCCCTGAGAGCAAACCAGGGGTCTGCGGCGCCCCGAACCGGCGGCGCCGCAGACCCCGACTATGATCGTCGCTGTCCAAGTTTGTCACCTTACTCCTTTTGTTGCTGTCTTGCTACGTTCTGTTATGTTGAAGTGCGATGGCTTTTCCCGCCTTCGACCATGGAGTTGAAACAGGTGGATCATCGAACTGAGCAAAGCGGCGGATCTCGCTCGCATCCCGTGAAGCTCGTCCTCGCGCTGGCCGCCATGCTGGCCGCGCTCCTGGTGCCCGCCCTGCCCGCGCACGCGGACACCGTCTCCGTCTTCGCTCCCGGCACCGCCTGGAACGACACGTCCGGCAACGCGTTGCAGATCCACGGCCTCGGCATCCTCAAGGTCGGCGGCACGTGGTACGCGTATGGCGAGAACAAGGCGGGGGAGACCTCGTCGAACACCTCGTTCCAGTCTGTCCCCTGCTACTCGTCCTCCGATCTCCAGCACTGGACGCTCCAGGGCAACGCGCTGAGCGTGCAGTCCAGCGGCGACCTCGGGCCGAACCGCATCGTCGAACGGCCCAAGGTGGTCTACGACTCGTCCACGGGCGAGTACGTGATGTGGATGCACATCGACAGTTCGAATTACTCCGAGGCGAGGGCAGGGGTTGCCGAGAGCACCACACCCTGCGGTCCATACACGTATCTCGGCGCGTCGCAGCCGCTCGGCTTCCAGAGCCGTGACATCGGCCTGTTCCAGGACACCGACGGCACGGCCTACCTGCTCACCGAGGACCGCGCCAACGGACTGCGCATCGACAAGCTCGCGTCGAACTATCTCAGTGTCGTGAGTGCCGGCTCGTCGAACGGCGGCAGCGTGGCGTTGTTCGCCGACTACGAGGCGCCCGCGCTGGTGAAGGCGAACGGCCGCTACTACGTCCTTGCCTCGCATCTGACCGGTTGGTCCACCAACGACGACGTATATGCGAGCTCGACGTCGCTGTCGAATGGCTGGACGTCGTTCCAGGACTTCGCACCCGGCGGCACACACACGTACAATACGCAGGTTGCGAACATCATCCAGGTTCAGGGCAGCTCCGGCACCGCGTACATCTACGCGGGCGACCGGTGGACGACGTCGAACCTCGGAACCTCGCCGCTGATCTGGCTGCCGCTGACGCTGGTCGGGACCGTCGCCAACGTCGGCTGGCAGAACTCCTGGTCGCTCGACGTGACCACCGGCGCGCCCGCCGCGCAGTCCTCCAACCCGACGTCAGGGTCCAACTACACGCTGACCAACGGTAAGAGTTCTTACCTGATGGACGTGAACGGTGCGTCGACCGCCAACGGCGGCACGATCATCCAGTGGCCGTCCACCGGGGGCTCCAACCAGAAGTGGACGCTCAAACACGTCTCCGGCACCGCGGACGTCTTCACGCTGACGAGCGTGAACAGCGGCCTGTGCCTGGACGTGCCGAACCAGTCCACGACCGAGGGCGTGCAACTCGACCAGTGGACCTGTAGCGGCGGCGCGAACCAGGAGTGGGCGCTGGATCCGGTCGGGTCCTACGCGACCTCGGGCGACTCCGTCTATCAGCTCACGAGCCTGGTGAGCGGCTTCACGGCGGAGGACGAAAGCAACTCGACGTCGCAGGGCTCACCGATCGACCAGTGGCCCAGCAACGGCGGCAGCAATCAGCAGTGGACGTTGAAGGCGTCTTAGTGTGTTGGTGTCTTAGTGTTGTGAAGACGTCTTGGCGTCGTTCTGACTCGGAGCGCCGGTGCCACTGGTTTCCACCGGCATCGGCGCTCCGGCGTCGTTTGCCGGCATTGGGGTTTCGGTACCTGCGCACTGTCCAACGGCGTCCAACCGTGGCCAGGATCGGCCTCGGACGGACCGTCCCGCGTCCACCATGGCGCCATGAGACGTCTTCGTATTCTGGCTGCCCTTCGCGGGTTCACCATCGCGGCAGCGCTGGGCCTTGGTGCCCTCACGGCCGCACCCGCGCACGCCGACACTCCGCTGCCCGCGCCCACCGGGCTCGAAGTCCTCCACGTGGCCGACACCACGGCCGACATGTACTGGAACGACGCTTGCTACTCGACGGGGGACACGGTCCAGCGCTACCTGAACGGGTCCTGGCAGACCTATGCGTCCGGGGCCGGCATGTGCGAGTACTTGCATCTGACGAATCTGACGCCTGGGACCACGTACACCTTTCGGGTGTACTCGAACGCCGTGCCAGACATCGGCTACTCGCAGAGCCCGCCGTCCGCTTCGGTGACGATCACGACGCTGTCCGGGCCGGACACCGTGCCGCCGACGAAGCCCGGCACGCTGCTGTTCAGCAACGTCACCACCACGATGGTGAGCGTCTACTGGCCGCAGTCCACTGACAACGTCCAGGTCACCGGCTACTACCTGCAAGAGCTGATCAACGGCGTCTGGACCACGATCCGCACCACCGACATGTCAGGCAACGACCAGGGCGTCACCGGCCTGTCGCCGGCCACGTCGTACACCTTCGGCGTGATCGCGTTCGACGCGCGCGGCAACCTCTCGCCACGCTCGGACCCCGGCACCGTCAGCACCCTGGCTCTCACCGCGGCACCCTCCTGCAAGGTGACTGTCCAGCAGTACGGGGGCGGCGCGTTCACGGTCAGCGTGACGATCGTCAACACGACCGCGGCCAACATCAGCGGCTGGTCGTTCGGCTTCTCGCTGGTCTCCACGGCGACCGTGAACAGCGTCTTCAACGGAGTGCTGACCCGCACCGGCGGTTCCGCCGCGATCACGCCCGCCTCGTACGACGGCACGATCGGGCAGGGCGGGCAGCTTTTCGTCGGTTTCACGGGTTCCGCAAGCCCGGCCGCGCCGCCGAGTGGCTTCACGTTCAACGGTTTGCCCTGCACAGGAGCATGAACACTGACGTAGTCGCACGGAGGTAACGTGCGCGGGGCGCACCCACCGCCCGCGCCCCGCGCACCCACCCGCCTGCGCGACTACTCTGCGGCGCATAGAGACCCATCCACTCGTCATCGGGCACCTGCGCGCCGACCCGGCCGAGGTGCGCACCGCCGCGGACCTCGCCCGGGTACTGCGCGAGCTGCGCCGTCGCCACGCCCGGCAGCTCGGCCGGGCCGAGGCCAGCTACCGGGAACTGGCCGAGGCGGCGGGCTGGTCGCACGGGATCATCGGGGAGTATCTGGCCGGAAGGGTCCTGCCGCCGACCGACCGGTTCGACGTGCTGGTGCGGCTGCTCGGCGCGACCCCCGCCGAGCTGGGCGTGCTGGCCACAGCCCGCGACCGAGTGGAGGAGGCGCGGCGCTTGGCCCGACGGGACGGGGGCGGGCACGCCGACGGCGCAACGCGGGATTCGGGGGGCGCCGGGGAGGGGCGCACGCGCAGCGCTCCCATCCCTCGGCAACTGCCGATGGACGTGTACGGATTCACCGGCCGGGCGCGGGAACTGGCCGTGTTGGACGCGTTGGCTTTCGCGCAGCCCGAGGAGCGGGCCCGCGCGGTGGTGGTCTCGGCGGTCTCGGGAACGGCCGGTGTCGGTAAGACAGCTTTGGCGGTGCACTGGGCGCACCGGGCCGCCGATCGCTTTCCGGATGGCCAGCTGTACCTCGATCTGCGCGGCTACGGTCCCGAGCCGCCGGTGGATCCGGCCGACGCGCTGGCCCGGCTGCTGCGCGGGCTCGGGGTGACCGGGCCGCAACTGCCCGCGGAGACCGCCGACCGGGCCGCGCTCTACCGCACCGTGCTGGCCGAGCGGCGGATACTCGTGCTGCTCGACAACGCGGCCACCGCGGAGCAGGCGCGCCCGCTGCTGCCTGGAGCACCTTCTTGCTTCGTGGTCGTGACCAGCCGGGACGACTTGGCCGGGCTGGTGGTGCGAGAGGGCGCTCGCCGCATCGGGTTGGACACGCTGACGGCAGATGAAGCGGTCATACTGCTGCGTACCCTGATCGGCTCGCGGCTGGACGGGGGTGCCGCACCGGTTGCCGAGGCCGAACTCACCGAGTTGGCCGAACGGTGCACCCGGCTGCCGCTGGCACTGCGGATAGCCGCCGAGCTGGCCTCGGCCAACCCCGGCCGCAGCCCGGCCGAACTGCTCGCCGGGCTGCGCGACGAGCAGCGGCGGCTGGACCTGCTCGACGCGGCGGGCGATCCGCGTACCGCCGTGCGGTCGGTGTTCTCCTGGTCTTATCAGTATCTTTCTGAAGCGGGGGCGCGCGCCTTCGCGCTCATCGGTTTGCATCCGAGCCGTGAGTTCGACGCCTACGCGTTGGCCGCGCTCGCCGATCTCGACCAGGAGCGTGCCAGTGCGCTGATATCTGAGCTCTGCCGTGCTCATCTGGCCGAACCAGCGGGAGAGGACGGCATTGCGACGCACGACCTGCTGCGCGTATACGCCGCCGAGCGCGCCGAGGAGACGTGCAGTGCCGAGGAGCGTCGCGCTGCTCTGTCACGGCTGTTCGAGCACTACGTCGGTACTGCGGCAGCCGCGATGGACACTCTCTTCCCGCACGAGCGGCGCAGCCGTCCCGACCCGGGGCCGCCGCGCACTGCGCGTCCGCCGGTCGGCGATCCGCGCGGCGCGGCGCACTGGCTTGAGCAGCGACGCGGCGCGTTGGTCGCGGCGGGTGTCTACGCGGGGCGGCACGGCTGGCCGGAACACTGCGTGAACCTCTCACGGGTGCTGTGGCGGGCATTCGAGGTCGGCGGTCACTATCAGGAGGCGCTCACACTCCACAGCTGCGCTGTGCAAGCGGCACCTGAAGGCAGCCAGGAGCACGCGGCCGTGCTCACGAACCTGGGCAGCATTCACTGGTGGCTCGGCGACCACCATGCGGCCCGCGCGCACTTCGAGCACGCGTTGGAGGGGCACCAGCGCACCGGCGACCGGGACGGCGAGGCGCGTGCGCTGGCCCGGCTCGGGCTGGTGCACGAGCGGCTTGGCGACTACCGGGCCGCCGCCGAGCACATGGGCCGGGCGCTGGAGAGCTACCGGGCGGGCGGGGACCGGCACGGCGAGGGCGCGCAGCTGATCAACCTAGGCGCGCTGCGCCGGCGGCTGGGTGACCGCGAGCAGGCGGCCCGGGGGTTGCGGCGAGCGGCCGAGATCTTCGTCGAACTCGGCGATCCGCGCCTGGAGGGCTACGCGCTGGGCAATCTGGCCGTGGTGGAGAGCGAGGCCGGACGGCACGCCGAGGCGCTGGCGTACCTGGAGCGAGCACTGGAGCTGTGCCGCCGGGCCGGGGACCGCGGGGCCGAGGGCAGCGCACTGAGCACGATCGGCGCCGTGCACGGCCGCACCGGCCACTTCGCGTCAGCCCTCGAATACCTGCACCGCGGTCTGGCCGTCAGCCGCGAGACCGGCGATCGCAGCCTGGAGACCGAGACGCTCAACTCGCTCGGCGAAACCCTGCTGGCGATGGAGCAACCCGGCTCGGCACTGACTCGGCACCGGGCCGCGCTGGACCTGGCCGAGCGCAACGGCGACCGCTTCGAACAGGCGCGAGCGCTGTGCGGTATCGCCGAGGCGCTGGACCGCTGCGGCCGCGCCGCCGACGGCCGCGAGTGCCGGGCCCGCGCGCGGGAGATCCGCC
>NZ_DASYZI010000194.1:0-7557 GCF_035946395.1 Actinocrinis sp. | reverse complement strand
CCTGATCGCGCACCGCCGCTCCACGCTCCAACTGGCCGACCGCATCGCGGTGCTGGACGAGGGGCACCTCGTGGACGTCGGCACCGCGGCACAACTGGAGGGGCGCTGCCCGCTCTATCGGCTGCTGCTGTCCGGCCCGGGGGACGACGCGGAAGGCGTGGACGCGGGCGAACTGGGCAGCGTCGAGGATCACAGTGCAGTCAACGGCGGTGTGGTTATCGGCAGAGCAGTCAATGTCGGCGCGGTCAACGGCAGTGCGGTCAACGGTGGTGTAGTCAACGGCAGCATCGCCAACGGGAAAGCTCTCAACGCCCTCACCGGGAAGGCCGTCGACGGTTCGGTGCCCAATGGTTCGGCACCCAACGGTGTCACGCCCGCGCTCTGGGACCGCTCGAAGGCCGACGAGACGCAGAGCTCGTACGTCGCCGGCGCCAACCACGTCCCGCGCGGTGGCGGGATGGGCATGAGTGGCGGGCGCGTCACGCTCGGCTCGCTGCCCGCGACGCCGGACCTGCTCGCGAAGGTCGCCGCACTGCCGCCGGCCAACGACGTCCCGCAGGTCGACCCGGCTCTTCTGCACGCCGAGGACCCCGAGTTCTCGCTGAGCAGGCTGCTGCGGCCGTTCCTGTGGCTGCTCGCCCTGGGCCTCCTGCTCGAAGCGGCCGACGCGCTCGCCTCGCTGCTCATACCGGCCCTGATGCGCACCGCGGTGGACCGCGGCATCGAGGGCGCCGCGTACCACGTCATCGCGGCCATGTCGATCCTCGGCCTGCTGCTGGTCGCCGGCGACTGGATCGTCGAGGCCGTGCAGACCATGGTCACCGGCCGCACCGGCGAGCGGCTGCTCTACCTGCTGCGCGTCAAGTCCTTCAGCCAGCTCCAGCGGCTCGGGCTCGACTACTACGAGCGGGAGATGGGCGGCCGGATCATGACCCGGATGACCACCGACATCGACGCGCTCGCCTCGTTCCTGCAGAACGGCGTGTCCACCGCGGTGGTCTCGGTGCTCACCTTCTTCGGCATCGCCGCCGCGCTGCTGGTGATCGACTGGCGGATGGCGCTGGCGGTCTACGCGGTGCTGCCGGTGATGATCGGTGCGACGCTGATCTTCCGCCGCAAGTCCAAGGTCGCCTACACCGAGGCGCGCGAGCGGATCAGCGCGGTCAACGCCGACCTACAGGAGAACGTCGCCGGGATGCGGGTCACCCAGGCCTTCCGCCGCGAGGGGGTCAACCGCGACCGCTTCGCCGGCAAGGCCGACGCCTACCGGGAGTCGCGGGTGCGGGCGCAGAAGTACATCGCGACCTACTTCCCGTTCGTCCAGTTCCTCGGCGACATCGCCGGTGCCGTGGTGCTGGTCTACGGCGCGCACCGGGTCGGGCAGCACACGCTGACCACCGGCGCGCTGATCGCCTACCTGCTGTACGTGAGCATGATCTTCTCGCCGGTCCAGCAGCTCTCCCAGGTCTTCGACGGATATCAGCAGGCGAACGTCGGCCTGCGCCGCATCCGGGACCTGATGCGCACGCCGACGAGCACGCCGCTGTCCGCTGACCCGGTGCCGGTGACCGGGCCGCTGCGCGGCCGGATCGAGTTCCGCGACGTGCGGTTCGCGTACTCGCCGGACGCGCCCGAGGCGCTGCGCGGTGTGGACCTGGCCGTCGAGCCGGGCACGACCGTCGCGCTCGTCGGCGAGACCGGCGCGGGCAAGTCCACCTTCGTGAAGCTGGTCGCGCGGTACTACGACGCGACGTCCGGCGTGGTGTGCGTAGACGGCGTCGATCTGCGTGAGTACGACCTCTCCGCGTACCGCGCGCGGCTCGGCGTCGTGCCGCAGGAGGCGTTCCTGTTCCCGGGCACGGTCCGCGACGCCATCGCATACGGCCGTCCGGACTCCACCGACGCCGAGGTAGAGGCGGCGGCGCGGGCGGTCGGCGCGCACGACGTCGTGTCCCGGCTGTCCGACGGCTACCTGCACCAGGTCGGCGAGCGCGGCCGGAACCTGTCGGCCGGTCAGCGCCAGATGCTCGCGTTGGCCCGCGCTTATCTGGTCGACCCGGACATCCTGCTGCTCGACGAGGCGACCGCGGCTCTGGACCTGGCGACCGAGGCCGCGGTGACCCGGGCGATGGACGAGCTTTCGCGCGCCCGCACCACGCTCGTCGTCGCGCACCGGCTGACCACGGCGGCGCGCGCCGACCGGATCGTGGTGCTCGACGGCGGCCGAGTGGTCGAGGACGGCACGCACGACGCGCTGCTCGCCGCGGGCGGCACGTACGCGCGTCTTTGGGCGGCGTTCGCAGAGGCCACCGCAGAGGTCTGAGGCAGGTCGAAGGAGGGCCCGAGAGGCGGCTCTCCGGGACGTCTTCGCTACCGCTGTGTGGCGAAGGTGTGAGCGCCCGGACCGCCGGGTGGGTACTTGCCGCAGAGGAGGTGGTGGGTGGTTGCGGCGGTTCGGCGGTCCGGGCGCTACGGGGCGGATTGTCAGGCTGGTTCGGGGGAGGGGCCGGCCTTGACGTATCCACCCGCTTTTTCGTGAGGTTCGTAAAACCAGTGGTGTTACTGCGCGTACTCTACGGCGAACCGGCTTCGACCGGAGCTTCCGGCCGGCGGCTCGCCGTAGGCTGAGTCAGCCGACCCGGGCGTACCCGACGACGGACATGTAGATGTAGTTCGAGGAGCTGGGGTCGAGCGAGGCGTACTGCACCTGCGCACCGGTGTGCGGAGCGTGGACGACCATGTTGTTGCCGACGTACATCGCCACGTGGCCGGGCGGGTCTCCCTCGAAGAAGACCAGGTCGCCGGGCTGGAGCTGCGAAGCGCTGTAGAACTGGCTCAGACCGGAGAACTGCTCTTCCGACGTGCGCGGTATCTGGACACCCGCAGCAGCCCAAGCCGCGTACATGAGCCCGGAGCAGTCGAAGTTGTCTGGGCCCGTCGCGCCCCACGCATACCAGTCACCCGCCGCGGCCTTCGACTCGACGTACCGCACCGCGATACCGGCCCGGCCCGAGACGGCGGGCAGCGGCCCGCTGTAGCTGGTCGTTCCGCCCGCGCTGGTGACTTGCGCCTGCTGCGCGGCGGTCAGATTGCTCAGCAGGTCCTTTTCCGACTGGAGCGTCGCCTCGATCTTGGTCTTGGCGGCCTGCGCCTGGGCCAGCACCTCCTGCTGCTGGGCGAGCGCCTGCGCGGCGAACTTCTTGTCCAGGGCCAGCTGCGCCTTGTCCTGCGACACCGACCTCAGCAGCACGGCCTCCTGATCGGCCTGCTGGCTCTCGATCCCGGCCTGGCTGAGGAACTTGTCGGGGCTGGAGTTCAGTGCCAGTTGCAGCGTCGGCGAGATGCCGCCGGTGCGGTAGGCCGCCGCGGCCTGCAAACCCATCGAGGTCTGCAACGAGTTCAGCGTGGTCTGCTCCTGGGTGATCTGCGCCTGGAGCCCGTCGACCTTCTGCTGGAGCTTCGCGTACTGCTCCTTGGCCGCGTCGTACTGGTTGGTCGCCTGATCGGTCTGCGCGTTCAGCTGCTGGACCTGGGCCTTGACCTGGTCGAGGCTCGGCGTGGGTGACGCCTGGCTGGTACTCGGCAGCAGCGCGACGGTGCCGGCGGTGACGCCGACCACGGTCGCCGCGGTCGTGGTGACCCGGCCGGATACCTTCGGGGCGCGGTGGGACGCCATAACTCCTTCTTCCGACGGCGCCTACCGGGTTAGCTGACGGGTTCGGGCGGAAGAAGTCGCCCTACGCCCCGCCCGTCGCCTTCGGCCAAGGCCGATGGGACTGGCGCGGCGACTCACCCCGAGGGACATATGGGTCCCCGGCTCCACGACGCGGCCCGGCGGAATATCACTCCTTGGGGGAGAGGACGCATATTCCGATCCTGGCAACGCCGGGGATTCGGCGCGGAAGCCCGCGGCCGGTGCGGGGGACCGGCAGGCTCGCTGACTTCTGGGCCGTAACCTTAGCGAGATGTCGCCCGAATGGCGGGTTTGGGGCCGCGGATTTTTACTCCCCTTTGCTGTGCTGCCCCTTGCGCGCCCTTGGCGGAACGTCGCACGCGACCGGCGCCCCGGCCCGCGGTCTGTACTCGATTGCCCGTTTCGCCTGGAGCTTTTTCCGGCTAAAACGGACCGCCCGCCGACGCCGCGCACTTGTCGACGCGGCTTCGCCATCTTCCCGACGTGATGTCGAAAAAAAGGGCGGGCATCTCAGGCCTCAGCATCACTCGTCGCCGGTCGCGCGGCGCTCGCCGGCCCGTCTGCGTAGCCGCGGCACTCCACACCGTGTTGTTCGTGCATTGCTTACCCGGCCGGGTTTTCGATCCTTGCCGACGCAGACTTCTTCGAACAGATTGGTGTCAAGGTGTCGACGGTCGGCCTGCGGCCGATGTTCCCGCCGGACGACCGGAATCCGTCTGCCAGGGGCCCTAGACTCGTGCTTGATGAGCAGTTGGAGCAGTTCCTCAGCTTCCCACGGTGCGCCCCTCTTCGACCTGCCGAAGCCGCCGCGCACCACCGCACCCGGCGCGGCGCGTACGCGGGCCGAGGCCGCGCTGCCCTCGCTCTCCTCGGCCGCGTTCCCGGTCGAAGGCGAGTTGCCGGACGAGCCCTGGGCCGACGACGAGTCCGCGCCGCCGCCCCCGCCCGACGAGGAGCACGAGCGCGCCGAATCGCAACGGGATTTCGCCCCGGCCGCCCGCCGCTCGCATCTCGACCCCGAGGCGCTGCTCGCCGGGCTCAACCCGGCGCAGCGTGAGGCGGTCGCGCACACCGGCGGCCCGCTGCTCATCGTGGCCGGCGCGGGTTCCGGCAAGACGCGGGTGCTGACCCACCGCATCGCTTATCTGCTGGCCGAACGCGACGTGCATCCCGGCGAGATCCTGGCGATCACCTTCACCAACAAGGCCGCCGCCGAGATGAAGGAGCGCGTCGCCGCTCTCGTCGGCCCGCGCGCCAAGATCATGTGGGTCTCCACGTTCCACTCCGCGTGCGTCCGGATCCTGCGCCGCGAGCACAGCCACCTGGGCCTGCCCTCGTCCTTCACCATCTACGACGCGGACGACTCGCGCAGGCTGATCGCCGCCGTCGCCCGCGACCACGAACTCGACGTGAAGCGGCACCCTCCGCGCGGCCTGCTGGCTCAGGTCTCGTCGCTCAAGAACGAGCTGGTCGACCACGAGACCGCGCGGGACAAGGCCGCCACCGAGCAGGAGCGGCTGATCGCCGAGGTCTACGCCGACTACCAGCAGCGGCTGATCGCGGCCAGGGCGCTCGACTTCGACGACCTGATCATGACCACGGTCAACCTGTTCCAGGCCTTCCCCGCGGTCGCCGAGTCGTACCGGCGGAGGTTCCGGCACGTGCTGGTCGACGAGTACCAGGACACCAACCACGCGCAGTACGTCCTGGTGCGTGAACTGGTCGGCGGCGCCGTGTCGCAGGCTCCCAAATACACCGTGGACGGCGACCGGGTCGGCGCCCACGCGGATGACACCGGCTCCGCAGACTCCGCCTCCGACGTGCCCCCCGCCGAGCTCTGCGTAGTCGGCGACGCGGACCAGGCCATCTACGCCTTCCGCGGCGCGACCATCCGCAACATCCTCGAATTCGAGGCCGACTATCCGAACGCGACGACGATCCTGCTCGAACAGAACTACCGCTCCACGCAGACGATCCTGGCCGCCGCCAACGCGGTGATCGACCGCAACAAGAGCCGCCGGGCCAAGAACCTGTGGACCGACGCCGGCGACGGCGCGCTGATCACCGGCTATGTCGGTGACAACGAGCACGACGAGGCGGCCTACGTGGCCAACGAGGTGGACCGGCTCACCGACGAGGGGCTTGCGAAACCCGGCGAGGTGGCGGTTTTCTATCGGACCAACGCCCAGTCCCGGGTGTTCGAGGAACTGTTCATCCGGGTCGGCCTGCCCTACCGGGTGGTCGGCGGCGTCCGCTTCTACGAGCGCAAGGAGGTCAAGGATGCGCTGGCGTACCTGCGCGCTTTGGCGAACCCGGACGACTCCGTATCGCTGCGCCGCGTCATCAACGTACCCAAGCGCGGCATCGGCGAGCGCGCTGAGGCGATGCTCGACGCACTGGCTCAGCGCGAGCGGGTCTCCTTCGGCGCGGCGATCGACCGCGCCGACGAGGCGTACGGCCTGGCGGCACGGTCGCTGAACGCGGTCAAGAACTTCGCGAAGCTGCTGGCCGACCTGCGCGACCGGATGGCCGAGGGCGCGGGCCCGGCCGAACTGCTGGAGACCATCCTGGAGCGCACCGGCTACATCGCCGAACTCCAGGAGTCCACCGATCCGCAGGACGAGAGCCGGGTGGAGAACCTGCAAGAGCTCGTCGCGGTCACGCACGAGTACGAACAGACCGACCCCGAGGGCGGCGTCACCGGCTTCCTGGAGCGAGTAGCCCTGGTCGCCGACGCCGACCAGATCCCCGACCAGCAGAACGCCAACGGCGGCAACACCGGCACCGGCAACCAGAACGGCAGCCAGAACGGCGGCGTCGTCACCCTGATGACCCTGCACACCGCCAAGGGCCTGGAGTTCCCGGTGGTCTTCCTCACCGGCCTGGAAGAGGGCGTCTTCCCGCACACCCGCGCGATGGGCAACGCGAAGGAACTCGAAGAGGAACGTCGGCTGGCCTACGTCGGCATCACAAGAGCCCGGCAGCGCCTGTACTTTACCCGCGCCGTGATGCGCTCGGCCTGGGGCTCGCCCTCGTACAACCCCGAGTCGCGATTCCTCACCGAGGTGCCCGACAAACTGATCGACTGGCGGCGCACCGCGCCCGCGCCACAGTCCACCTCCTTCGGCACGATGACCCCGGCCCTGACCGCAGCCGCCGACCGCACCCGGGCGAAGGGCTTCAAGGCGGCCGGCCCGGGCAACCGCGAGCCGATCTCGGTAGCGCCAGGCGACCGCGTCGTACACGACACGTACGGCCTAGGCACGGTGGTCTCAGTCGAGGGCCGCACCGGCGAGCACGCGACCGTCGACTTCGGTTCGTCGGGCGTCCGCAAGCTGGTACTTGCCTTCGCCCCGCTGGAAAAGCTCTAGAAGCGGCGCGAGAAGGCGCTGTCGACGCGTGAGTGACGCCTCCTCAGACATCCACCAACCAGCGCGACATTTGGATCCGCAACGGCACGCTTACGGCACACGAACGGTGTCGGGCATCACAGCACACGGTTCGGTCGCCTCGGTTACCCTTCGTTGAGTAGGTGGAGCGATGACGTAGTTAGGGAGTGCCCAGATGAGCGTGTCCGCACCGATCCGCGTGGTGATCGCGAAACCCGGGCTGGACGGTCACGACCGGGGCGCGAAGGTGGTCGCGCGGGCGCTGCGTGACGCGGGCATCGAAGTCGTCTACACCGGACTGCACCAGATGCCGGAGCAGATCGTGGCGACGGCGATCCAGGAGGACGCCGACGGCGTCGGCCTGTCCATCCTGTCCGGAGCGCACATGACGCTGTGCCCGAAGGTGGTCGAGCTGCTGCGGGAGCGCGACGCGGCCGACATCAAGGTCTTCGTCGGCGGGATCATCCCCGAGAG